>JBKQJQ010000355.1:0-5250 GCA_052147875.1 Solirubrobacteraceae bacterium
ACGCGGTGCGCGTCGCAGTTGATCACGATCGCGATCCCGGCCGCCGCCGCCGCACGCGCGTGAACCTCGTTGAGGTCGCGCCGGTCGGGAGCCGCGTTGATCTCGAGCAGCGTGCCGGTCGCGAAGGCGGCCTCGAGCACGCGCTCGAAGTCGAACTCGTACGGCGGCCGGCGCTCGATCTTGCGTCCCGACAGATGGCCGATCTCGTCCACGTAAGGGTTCTCGATCGCGCTCACGATCCGTGCGGTCATCTGCGCGGCGTCCATCTGAAACGACGAGTGGACTGATGCGACGACCCAGTCGAGCTCGGCCAGTAGCTCGTCGTCGTAATCGAGCTTGCCGTCGGTGAGGATGTTGACCTCCGAGCCCGCGAGCAGCTCGATGCCGCCGATCGCGTCCGTTCCGGACAGCCCGCGGATGCGCTCGATCTGCTCGCGGAGGCGGTCGGGTGAGACCTCGTCCCCAAACCCAAAGCTCGCCGAGTGATCGGTGATCGCGAGGTACTCGTAGCCCGCATCGCGCGCCGCGAGCGCCATCTCCTCGATCGAGGCGGTGCCGTCCGAGGCGGTCGTGTGGCAGTGCAGGTCGCCCTTCAGCGCGTCGTAGGAGATCAGCTCCGGCAGCGTCCCGGCAGCCGCCGCCTCGAGCTCGCCACGGTTCTCGCGCAGCTCGGGCTCGATGTAGTCCAGCCCGAGCAGTTCGTAGACCTGCTCCTCGCGGTCGCAGCGGTGCGTCTGTCCGGTCGAGTCGTCGAGCAATCCGTACTCGGAGACGTGAAGTCCTTTCCGAACCGCCGCGTCGCGGAGCGCCATGTTGTGCTCCTTGGAGCCTGTGAAGTGCTGCATCAGGTTGCCGAACTGGTCAGGCTCGACGATTCGCAGGTCGACCTTCAGCCCGGTGTGTGTCCTGAGGCGGACACCCGCGTCGCCCGGTGTCTGGGCGGCCTCGACGAGCTCGAGCTCGGCCGCTGCCTTGGAAAGCGCCAGCGGATCTTTTGCGGTCGCGATGACGTCCAGGTCCTTGACTGAGTCGGTCATCCGGCGCGCGGAGCCGGCGAGCTCGACGCGGTCGGACGCGGGGTGCGCGCGCAGCGCCGCGACCAGCTGCTCGCCCACAGCCAGCGCCTTGTTGAGGACTATGCGTCCTGAGTTGCCGTCGCCGTCGGCCGCGGCGGCCTCGGCCGACAGCGCCGCGGCGAGGATCGTCTCCTCGGCCTTTGGGCCGAAACCCTTCAGGGTCCGGATCTGCTGGGACTGCGCCGCGGCGATCAGCGCCGGCACGGAGTCGATCTGGAGCTCCTCGTACAACCTCCGCGCACGCTTGGGACCGAGCCCGGGCAGCCTGGTCATCTCCAGCAGTCCGGGCGGGAACTTGGCCCGCAGTTTGGCCGCCGCCGGGATCACGCCGTCGTCGGCGAGCGCGATCACCTTCTCCTGGATGATCGCGCCGATCCCAGGTAGCTCGGTCGCGTGGCCCTGGCGCGCGAGCGCGGTCACCGACACCGGCGCATCGCGAACCGCCTTGGCCGCGTTGCGGTAGGCGACGATCCGATGGATAACCGCCCCATCGAGCTCGTACAGGTCGCCAAGCTCGTCGAGCGCAGCTGCGATTTCGCTGTTCGTCGGTTCGGCCATTACTGTGTCTAGCCTAGCTACGAAGACACGCTATACTTTATGAAGTAAAGCGACAAGGAGACCGACATGGCAGGCGCGGTGACAGACGTAACCGACAACAACTTTGACGCCGAGGTACTCGAGGCCGAGGTGCCCGTACTGGTTGATTTCTGGGCGCCATGGTGTGGTCCGTGCCGCCGGGTCTCACCGGTCGTCGAGGAGATCGCCGACGAGCGCGGTGACGCGCTGAAGGTGGTCAAGCTGAACATCGACGAGAACCAGGAGACGGCGATCAAGTTCAACGTCATGTCGATCCCGACGTTGATGGTCTTCAAGCACGGCCAGGTCGCCAAGACCGTGATCGGCGCGTACCCGAAGCGCAAGCTCGAGGAAGAGCTCGAGCCGGCGCTCGTCTAACTGCGCTGAACCCCGATTTCAAGGGGCGCACCATCGATCAGCACCGGTGGCGCACCCTCGCGCTCGCCGCCCGCTCGGCTTCCGGCCTGGCCTGAACGGGCGGCGCGCGAGCCGTCCAGCTTATCGGCGTAATCGACACTGGTCGCCAGCACCTCGCCGGCGATGTACCCCTGATGGGCGCGGGCGGCGTTGAGCAGCCGCTCGTCTCCGGCGAGCGTCAGCGCGATCCGGTCCGAGACCTCGAGCCCCGCATCCTGGCGGGCGTTCTGCACCGCGCGGACAATGTCGCGCGACCAGCCCTCGGCGCGCAGCTCGTCGTCGATCTCGAGCTCGAGCGCGACCGCGTGCGATCCCTCGCGCTCGACCTCGTAGCCTTCGAGCGGCTTCATGCTCACCAGCAGGTCGTCGACTCCGAGCTCGTGGTCGTGACCGCCGACGGAGATTGATAGCGACTGGCCGGCGCGCAGCGCCGACGCTGCATGGGCCGCGTCCAGGCCGACGATCGCGGCCGCCACGGTCGGCATCTGCTTTCCGAACCGGGGGCCGAGCGTGCGGTAGTTGGGCTTGACCTCGACCTGACCCAGCTCATCGGCCCGCGACACGAACCGCAGCTCGTGGACGTTGAGCTCGTCGCGCACGATCTCCGCCAGACGCTCGATCGACTCGCGCTCGGCGCCGGTCGCGACGACGACCGCGGCGCGCAGCGGCTGGCGCACCTTGAGCTTGGCCTGGGCCCGGGCGGCGAGCCCGAGGCGAACCGTCTCGCGCGCGGTCGCCATCGCCTGCTCGAGCTCGAGGTCGCGCCCGGCGGGGCGGGGGAAGTCGCACAGGTGAACGCTCGGCTCGGCGCCGTCCAGGTTGTCGTAGATCTCGTCGGCGACGAATGGGCAGAACGGAGCGAGCAACTTCGCGACCGTCAGCAGGCACGTCCGCAGCGTCTCGAACGCGGCCCACGAACCATCCCAGAACTCGCGACGCGTTCGCCGCACATACCAATTCGAAAGCTCGTCGACGAACGCCTGGATCGCGCGGCCCGCGCCGGTCGCGTCGAACCCCTCCATCCGCTCGCGGACCGCCTCGACCGTCGCGCTGCAACGTGACAGGACCCAGCGGTCGAGGTCCGAGTGCTGGTCGGCGTGCGGCTCGCGGTCGATCGAGTTGGCGTTCGCGTACAGCACGTAGAACGCGTACGTGTTCCACAGCTGCAGCAGGAATTGGCGCACCGCCTCGCCGATCGTCTCCAGCGAGAAGCGGTACCCGTCCCACGGCAGCTTCGAAGTGAAGAAGTACCACCGCAGGGCATCGGCCCCGTAACGATCCAGCACGTCCCACGGCTCGATCGCGTTGCCGCGCGACTTGGACATCTTGCGTCCCTGCTCGTCGAGGATCAGCCCAAGGCAGACGACGTTGCGGTAAGCGGACTGGTCGAACAGCAGCGTCGAGATCGCGAGCAGCGAGTAGAACCAGCCGCGCGTCTGGTCGAGCGCCTCGCAGACGAAGTCGGCCGGGAAGCGCTGCTCGAAGTGCTCGAGGTTCTCGTGCGGCGCGTGGAACTGAGCGAACGGCATCGAGCCGGAGTCAAACCAGACGTCGATCACCTCGGGCACGCGCCGCATGTCCTGGCCGCAGTTCTCGCACGGGAATGTGATCTCGTCGACGAACGGCCGGTGCGGGTCTGTGAGCTGCTGGCCGGACAGCTCCTGCAGCTCCCGCAAGGAGCCGATCACCTTCGTGCAGTTGTGCGGGCAGCGCCAGACCGGCAGCGGCGTGCCCCAGTAGCGCTCACGCGACAGCGCCCAGTCGACGTTGCCCTCGAGCCAGTTGCCAAAGCGCCCGTGCTTGACGTGACCCGGGTGCCAGTTGACAGTCTCGTTGGAGGCCAGCAGCCGGTCCTTGATCTGGCTCGTGGCGATGTACCAGGAGGGCTTGGCGTAGTAGAGCAGGGGGGTGCCGCAGCGCCAGCAGTGAGGGTAGGAGTGCTCGTATGGCTCGGCCCTCAGGACGCGGTCTCGCGTTCTCAGGTCCTCGATCAGGTCCTCGTCGACGTCCTTGACGTTCCGCCCTGCATACGGACCGATTCGCTCGTCGTAGGTCCCGTCGGCCCTGACCGGGTTGACGACCGTCATCCCCTGCTGTTCGCCGAGCCGGAAGTCGTCGTCGCCGAACGCGATCGCCGTGTGGACGAGGCCGGTGCCGTCCTGGGCGGTGACGAAGTCGCCCGGCAAGACGGTGTGGCCCTTCGGGCCGTATGCCTCGGACGGGATGAAGCTGAACGGGGGCTCGTAGCGGGTGCCGACCAGCGCGCTGCCGGGGAATTCGTCGAGGATCTGCGCATCCTCGCCGAGCACGCGCTCGACAAGCGCGCGCGCCAGGATCTGCACTCGCCCGCCCGCCCTGGCCCGCACGTAGGTGAGGTCGGGGTCGACCGCGACGGCGGCGTTCGAGACCAGCGTCCAGGGCGTCGTCGTCCAGACCAGGAGCTCGTCGCCAATTTGCGCCGCGCCGGTCGACTCGGTGACGGGAAGTCGCGCGTAGACCGACGGGTCGATCACGTCCTGGTAGACGTCGGGCTGGCCGAGCTCGTGGCTCGAGAGCGCCGTGCCGCAGCGGGGGCAGTAGGGGACGACCTTGAGCTTCTCGTACAGCAGCCCCTTCTCGTGGATCGTCTTCAGCGCCCACCAGACTGACTCGACGTATGCGGGATCGAGTGTCCGATAGGCGTCTTCGAGATCGATCCAGAACCCGATCCGCTCTGTCAACCGGTTCCACTCCTCGACGTGGCTGAGCACCTTTTGGCGGCAGCGAGCGTTGAACTCGGCGATCCCGTAGCGCTCAATGTCCTCCTTGGACTTCATCCCCAGCTCAGCCTCGACCGCGAGCTCGACCGCGAGGCCGTGGCAGTCCCAACCGCCCTTGCGCTCGACGTAGTGCCCGGTCATCGTCCGGTAGCGCGGGAAGATGTCCTTGAACACCCGGCTCAAGACGTGGTGGGTCCCGGGGTCGCCGTTGGCGGTCGGCGGGCCTTCATAGAAGCCCCATTGCGGAGCGCCCTGGCGTCGCACGACTGACTGCTTGAAGATCTCGCGCTCACGCCAGCGCTCGAGCACTCCCAGCTCGAGCTCGGGAAACGATGCGCGCGGGTCTACGGGACGGTGTGTCGGGCCAGCCATGGGCGGAGGATTCTATGAACCCCGCGCTTTGCGACCCTGAGGTTCGATCT
>JBKQJQ010000356.1:0-3018 GCA_052147875.1 Solirubrobacteraceae bacterium
AGCCTCGAGCCGCAACGATGACGCATCGAAGATCGGACGCATCCACTTCGCAGCGTCGACGGTACGCCCCGCGAATGCCGCCCGAGGCGCGCCGCGAACAACTGCTCGATGCGGCGCTGAGCGTGATAGTCAAGGACGGCTACGAGGGCGTCTCGATTGAGGCGATCGCCCGTATCGCGGGCGTGACGCGACCGGTCGTATATGACCATTTCGAGAACCTGGGGCGCCTGCTGCAGGCCCTGATCGAGCGGGAGGAGAACTATGCGCTCGAGCACCTGGCGCTGGTCGTCCCCGGTGCGCCGGGGGCGGGGGCCCCGCCCGAGCGGTTGTCCACCGGCGTCAGGCGCTTTCTTGACGCGGTCGCCAGCAGGCCCGCGACGTGGCGGGTCATCCTGCTGCCGCCCGAGGGCACGCCCGCGATCGTTCGCGATCACGTCGAACGCAGTCGGGCGCTGGTCCTCGAACGGATCCAGGCGCTGCTGACGCAGGTCGGCATCCGGGCGCAACTCGATGTCGAGCTGTGCGCACGTGCGATCAGGAACCTCGGCGAGGAGGCCGGACGGATGGTCCTGACCGACCCCGAGCACTATTCAGCCGACCGCTACGAGCGTTTCGCGCTCGCGGTAATGAGAATCTTGTGGTCACCATGACGGACACGATCACCGAGCGCTCGGCAGTCCAGCTCGCAGCCGCGATCCGTAACCGGGAGCTGACTGCGACCGCGGTCGTCGAAGCGCACATTCAGCGCCATCAGCAGGTCGCGCCGGTGATCAACGCGCTCGTCGCCGAGCGGTTTGAGCTGGCGCGACGTGAGGCGGCGGCCGCCGATGACCGGATCCGGACCGCGACGTCGACGGCTGAGTTGCCGCCGCTGCTCGGCGTCCCGTTCACGGTCAAGGAATCGATCGCCCTGGCCGGAATGCCGCAGTCTGCGGGGCTGGTCGCGCGCAAGCACGTGCGCTCGGCGATCAACACCGCGCCTGTCAAGCGCCTGCTCGAGGCGGGGGCAATCCCGCTGGGGGTCACTAACACCTCTGAGATGACGCTCTGGATCGAATCCCACAACCGCGTCTACGGGCGGACCAGCAACCCCTTTGACCCGACGCGAATCGCGGGCGGATCATCGGGCGGCGAGGGCGCGGCGGTCGGCTCGGGAGGTTCTCCGTTCGGGCTCGCCTCCGACATCGGCGGCTCGATCCGGATTCCCGCGATGTTCTGTGGCGTGTTCGGCCACAAGCCGTCGTCGGGCGTCGTTCCGACGACCGGCAACTACCCGCCGACGACCGGCGAGAACGCACGCTTCTTGGGGATCGGGCCGATCGCGCGCCGCGCTGAGGACCTGATCGCGGTGCTGAGGATCATCGCGGGGCCGGACGGTCAGGATCGCTACGCGCGCACGGTCAAGCTCGGGGATCCGAGCGCCGTATCGCTCGACGGGCTGCGGGTGATCCTCACTGACCACACCACGATCCGTCCGATCAGCCGCGACGTGCTCGACGCGCGCGAACGCGCGGCCGGCGCTCTGGTCGCCGCCGGCGCCAGGGTCGAACACGTGTCGCTGCGCTCGTGGCGCGGCGCGGTGATCCCGTTTCTGACGACGCTCAAGGGGTGCTCTGAGCGCACCACGCTCGAGCTCGTTGCGGATGCGGCAGCCGCCCAGCCGGCAGTCTTGAGCCTGCTCCGACCCGGAGGCCCGCACATGCTGCCGACCAAGGTCACGCTGCTCTCGGACCTCGTGCCGCGCAAGGCCGGCTCGCGGTCTGAGCAACGGCTGCTCGCACGCGCCCGGTCGCTCGCGGCGGAGCTGCTGGAGACGGTCGGCGACGGTGTGCTCCTGCATCCGGTGCATCCCCGCGTTGCGCCGCGTCACGGAGGCACGCTGGGGCGGCCCTGGCTGCTGAACTCAGCGGCAGTCTTCAACCTCGCAGGGGTGCCCGTGACCCAGGTGCCCCTGGGGCGGTCCCGGAACGGACTACCGCTCGGCGTCCAGGTAGCGGCCGGGATCGACCGCGACCACGTGTCGATCGCGGTCGCGCTCTATCTCGAGCGCGCCTTCGGGGGCTGGCGGGCGCCCGTCAGCCGGCGAAACGGTGGTTAACTGCGACGGGGACCCGCTTCCGAGGGTCCCCGCCGCCGATGCTCGCCGGTCCGCACTCACGGCCGGGTTGAGTGCTCGCCCAAGAACATCGCTTACCACCGTGCAAACCCGCCTGGGGTACAAAAGTTGCGACTTCCTGCCGGAACCAGATCCGGCTTGTCATACTGCAGTCCCCCTTCGGGGGCGTAGCTCAGTTGGTTAGAGCGCCGGCCTGTCACGCCGGAGGTCGCGGGTTCGAGTCCCGTCGCTCCCGCTTCCGAAAGCCCTGCAAAATAGCTAGTTCTGAACTCGACTTGCGAGTTATGTGAGACCGATTAGCAATCGAGCAACCCCGGCGGGCACCGGTTGCGGGGCCTTTCGCGCCCGAATTCGCGCTTTGGGCGGAGCCGACCGCTACTTGCCCTGGCGAGGCGACGCTTCGTCTCAGCGCCCGGCCGCGTGGTCGGACTGCCCTGATCGCGCAAACCAGCGGTGACGCGCAGACCCGGCCGACGCCGGTCTCCCAACTCTTGCGGAGTCAGCTAAAGCACCGTCGGATCGCCGGAGAGCGACACCAGGCGTCGCACGACGGTCCGCAGTACCTTGCGCTCGATCGCAGGATCCGTGGACAACACGGAATCAAACGCCTGTCGACTGATGACGAAGAATCGAAGCGGTGTCGCGGCGGTGACGGTGGCGGACCGCTTCACGCGGTCGAGCAATGCGATCTCGCCGAAGAAGTCCCCACCGCTCAGCGTGGTGAGGTCCTGGCCATCTCGGGTGACCGCTGCCTCGCCGTCGATGATTATGAAGAACTCCTCTCCGCGTGAGCCTTCTTCGCAGAGGACCGTACCGGCCGCCACCTCCAGATCGTCGCTGAGCCGGGCGACCTGCGCGAGCTGGCGACGCGACAGCCCATCAAAGAGCGGCGACCGTTTGAG
>JBKQJQ010000357.1:0-5276 GCA_052147875.1 Solirubrobacteraceae bacterium
GACCTCGAAATCCAGGAGTACACCGACCCCGAGCACAACCCAATGATCCCCCACACGCTCGTGCTCAAACCCGGCCTGGAGATCCACAGCATCTACAACGGCTACTGGTTCTGGGGGCGCCCCTCAATCACAGACCTATGGCACGACCTACGCGCCGTGACCCGCCAAATCCGCCCCGACTGGGAGCTCAGCAAACCCGGACTACGCCAAGCGTGGGACGCCGGCGACTACACCCAATTTCACGGATGGAACAAACACTCCCCCCAATCAATGCCGACCTCCTACCATTCTTAGGCGCGCGGTTGACACCACGCCGGCCGCGCACGGGATCTCCTCGCGTGGGGTTGGACGGCGCGGGGCGCCGACCAACCCCAGTGCCTCGGCGGCTACTCGACCGGTGTCGGGTCGAGCTTGAGGGCGACGGAGTTGATGCAGTAGCGGTCGCACCCGTTGGGGCCGTCGTCGAAGACGTGGCCGAGGTGCCCGCCACAGGTGGCGCACGTCACCTCGGTGCGGCGCATGAACATGCTGCGGTCCTCGTGCAGCTCGACGTTGGTGCGGTTGGCCGGGTCGGTGAAGCTCGGCCAGCCGGTTCCCGAGTCGAACTTGGTGTCTGAGGAGAAGAGCTCCGCGTCGCAGGCGGCGCAGCGGTAGACGCCGTCCTCCTTGGTGTGGACATAGGCGCCGGTGAAGGGTCGCTCGGTCCCCTTGTGGCGGAGCACCTTGTACGCGTCCGGGGTCAGCTGCTGGCGCCACTGCTCGTCGGTCTTCTCGATTCGATTGGTCATCATGCTCCTTTCGGGGTCCATGTAACTACTCTGACCCGGTCGGCGCCCAAACGGTTCATCACATTGGTCTGCGAACCCTTTCCGTCGATGACCGGGTCGTACGGGCGATGAGCTCTCTCTGGTACGAGCTGCGCTTCCGGCGCGATCACCGGTGGACGCCGCCGCACATGTCCGCCTACCTCGACTCCGACCTGTCGGCCTGGGCCCAAGCGCGACTCGAGCACCATACGGCGGCGTGCCCCGAATGCCGGGCCGTCCTCGGCGACCTGCGGCAGATGCTCGTCCTGCTCCAGAGTGCGCCACCTCCGGAACCGGTCGCCGACGTGCCGGCCATCGCCGGCGCCGTCCTGCGGCGGCTGCATGAACCAGCCGACCGCTGATCCAGGCGACGAGCGCGCCCTGATCGCGCGGGCCCGCGCCGGGGACGTGAGCGCCTTCGCGCAGCTCGTGACCGATCACTCGGCTCGCGTCTACGGCGCGCTGCGGAGATTCGGACTGAGTCCACAGGAGGCCGACGAGGTCGCTCAGGAGGTCTTCCTCCGGGCCTGGCGGGGCCTGGCGCGGTTCGAGGGGCGCTCCCAGTTCTCTACCTGGATCTACCGGATCGCGTTCAACGAAGCCCAGCGGCGGCTCGCTCGGCGCCCGCCACCAACGGCGTCCGGCCTGTCCGGCGACGAGGACGCGATCGCCGCGCTGCCAGCCGCGATTGCCACCGGCCCACAGGCCCGGACACTTGACCGCGAATTCGAGCAGATGCTTGAGCGGGCGCTGGCTGAGCTGCCCGCTGACCTTCGCGCCGCCGTCGTGCTGCGCGACCTCGAAGGGCTCTCGACTGCGGAGGCCGCGGCGGTGGCCGGCGTCCGGCAGGCGGCGTTCAAGAGCCGCCTGCATCGCGGGCGGATGCAACTCCGTGTCCTGCTCGAGCCGTACCTCCGGCTCGAGCAGGCGAGCTGACGGACCGACTCGTCGTTAGCGGGTCGAGGGCACCTCGATCGTGACGCCACACGCCGCGTACCCGGAGCGCTCGAAGTAGCGCTGGTGATACTCCTCGGCGCGGAAGAAGGTCGTCGCCGGGACGATCTGCGTGACGATCGGCTTGACGAGCGACTCCTGCTCGGACTCGCGGGTGGCGAGGGCGAGCCGCTCCTGCTCCGCATCATGGAAAAAGATCGCGGAGCGGTACTGGCTTCCGAGATCCCAACCCTGACGGTTCAGGGTGGTCGGATTGTGAATGTGCCAGAAGGTATCGAGCAGCTGCCGGTAGCTCACCGTGGCCGGGTCGAAGATCACCTCGACAGCCTCGGCGTGGCCGGTGCTGCCGCCACACACCTGCTCGTAGGTCGGATCAGGCGTCGCGCCACCGGTGTAGCCGACGGTCACGTCGAGGACGCCGTCGAGCTCACGGAAGCCAGCCTCGACGCCCCAGAAACAGCCGGCCGCGAAGGTCGCGCGCTGAGAGCTGTCCGGGCGTGCCGAGCTGACGGGAAGCTGATCACTCAAGTGGGTCATTGGGTCCTTTCGATCAAGGGAGGAAGGATTCACCCCAATAGACCCTCTGCGCGCCCCAAACGGTTCTCGCAGCGGAGAGGAGGCCACCCCGGCGGACTGTGGCACGGACCCGGTGGGCGGCGTGGGCGTGGGCGGTCCTATTCTCGGCCGGGTGCGGATCGTGATCACCGGTGCGGCGGGGATGCTGGGCAGCAAACTGGCCACCCGGCTGCTTGACCGCGGCCGCCTGGGCGAGGAGAGCTTGTCGGAGGTCCTGCTCGTCGACGCCATCGCGCCGCGGCATGCCGAGTCAGCTCATGTAGCGGTTCGGACGCTCACGGCCGATCTCGCGGACAGCGGCGTCGCCGAGGAGTTGATATATCAGTCCCCGCCCGACGCAATCTTCCATCTTGCTGCGGTCGTGTCCGGCGAAGCGGAGGCCGACCTCGAGAAGGGGTATCGCGTGAACGTCGATGCCAGTCGGCGTCTGTTCGAAGCGATCCGCCGATCGCGCGCCGCGAAGGCACCACGCGTCGTCTTCAGCTCATCGATCGCGGTCTTCGGGCCACCGTTTCCCGACAACATCGGCGATCAGGAGCCGGTGGCGCCCGCGACGAGCTATGGAATCGAGAAGGCGATCGTTGAGTTGCTCGTCGACGACTACACGCGACGCGGCGTGTTCGACGGCGTAAGCATCCGCCTGCCGACGCTCTGCGTGCGTCCCGGTGAGCCGAACCTGGCGGCCTCGGGGTTCTTCTCGAGCATCATCCGCGAGCCGCTCAACGGCACAGCTGCGGTCCTCCCAGTGTCCGATCAGGTGCGCCACTGGTTCGCTTCGCCACGCTCGGCGGTCGGCTTTCTGATCCACGCCGCGACGCTTCGGAGCGACGCGCTCGGGCGAACTCGAGCCGTGACGATGCCCGGGGTGTCCGCGACCGTCGCGATGCAGATCGACGCACTTCGCCGAGTGGCCGGCGCGCAGGCGGCATCACTGATCGTTCGCCGGCCGGACGCCGCGATCGCCCGGATGGTCGCGAGCTGGCCCGCGCGGTTCGACCCCCAGCGTGCGCTCGCGCTCGGCTTCCGGGCGGAGACGAACTTCGACGAGTTGGTCCGTGCCTACATCGACGACGAGCTCGGCGGACGCTTACCCACCGCAGATCGGGGCCGGTTCTAGGTCCCGGCTTGTTCGGTCCTTGCGGGATACTTCGCGTGCGATGCGGTCGGAGGAACTCGGGCCTTCCCGTCCCACTGTCCCGCGGCCCCGACCGCGGCCTCGGCAGCGACAAGGTCGGCAGCATCCGACTCGTCGAAGATACAGCTCGGTAGCCGCGTAATCGTGCGCTCGACGCCCAAGCAGCCCGAGTCAGCCGAGCCCGTCCCCCAGTCTGTGGGCACGTTGCTGTCGGTCAACGTCGGCATGCCGAAGAACGTGCCCTGGCAAGGGAAGAACGTCTATACCGGCGTCTTCAAGGAGCCCGTCAGCGGTCACCGCCGAGTCGGCAAGCTGAACATCGAGGGCGACGGTCAAGGCGACCGGGCGGGGCATGGCGGCGAACAGCGCGCCGTGTTCGTCTACCAGATCGACTCCTATCGGTACTGGGAGCGCGAGCTCGGCCGAGACGACTTCGTCTGCGGACAGTTCGGCGAGAACTTCACCGTCAAAGGACTTGGCGACGACCAGGTCTGCATCGGCGACCGCTACCAGATCGGCACCGCCACGTTTGAGGTAACGCAACCCCGCGTCACGTGCTACCGCGTGGGGATCCGCATGAACGACCCGCGCATTCCCGCCTTGCTCGTTTCACACCACCGCCCGGGCTTCTACTTCCGGGTGCTCGAAGAGGGCGAGGTTCAAGCGGGAGACGAGATCATCAAGCTTGCGTCCGGCCCCGAACAGATGCGGGTCGCCGAGGCGGATGCCCTGCTCTACCTCCCTGGCCACCCGCGCCAACAACTGCTGCGAGCGCTCCGGATCCCTGCCCTCAGCCCCGGCTGGCAGGCCTCGTTCCAAGCTTTGCTCGAGGAAGAACCCGGGAGCGGCAACGCCGGGCTTGCGGTGACGAGCCCGGCTCCGGCCTGGCAGGGGTTCCGTCAGCTGAGTGTCAGCGCAATCAACCGCGAGAGCGAATCGGTGATCTCGATACGCCTCGATGACCCAAGCGGCGTACCACTACCAGCCGCCCGCCCGGGCCAGTACCTCACACTGCGCGTCCAGCCCGACAAGCAGCAGAGGCCGGTGCTGCGCAACTACTCCCTCTCCGGACCCCCCGACGCCGGCTACTACCGGATCGCCGTCAAGCGCGAACACGATGGCGCCGCCAGCGGCTATCTGCACACCCGGCTCGCCGTCGGCGATCAACTCGACATCGCAGCGCCGCGTGGCACCTTCATCCTCGACGGGACCCATGCACCGGTGCTGCTGATCAGCGCCGGGATCGGTGCCACCCCAGTCCTCGCCATGCTTCAGGCGCTGGCGGAGGAGCATTCCGATCGCGAGATCTGGTGGCTGCACGGCGCACGCAACCGGCGCGAGCACTCGTTTGCCGCCGAGGCCCGCAGTCTCCTCGCTTCGCTTACGAACGCGCAGACCCACGTGTACTACAGCCGTCCCGATCCGGATGACCTCGAAGGCCGCGATTTCGACAGCGTGGGCCGTCTCAACGGATCACTGCTCGCCGAACTTAAGCCGCCCCGCGAAGCCGAGGCATACCTGTGCGGACCTACACCGTTCATGGACGAGATCAGCGCGGCTCTGGCGGCGCTGGGGATCGACGCCTCACGCATCCATACCGAGCCGTTTGGGCCCGCCCCGGGTCTGACCCCGGGCATCGCAGAAACCCCTGCGCGGGCGCCACACCCACCCGCCGGCCAATCTGGGGACGGCGCAACCATCGAGTTCGCCCGCAGCAACCTCGCGATCCCATGGAGCGGCGACTACGCGAGCCTGCTCGAACTCGCCGAGGCATGCGACGTGCCCGTCCGCTGGTCGTGCCGCAC
>JBKQJQ010000358.1:0-7623 GCA_052147875.1 Solirubrobacteraceae bacterium
CGCCGCCGCCATCGACCCAAAGCCCTGCGTGGTCACCAGGCAGTCAGCGAGCGGGTCGTCGCGATGGGCGTCGAAGCCGGCCGAGACCAGCACCAGCTGGGGCTCGAACGCCCGCGCCAGCGGCGCCGCGACGAACTCCACAAGCGAGCAGAACACCTCGTCGCCCGACCCCGGGGCGACCGGCAGATTGACCGTGTAGCCAACCCCGTCGCCGGAGCCGACGTCGCCCGCCGGTCCGGTACCCGGGTAGAGCGGCGACTGGTGGATCGAGATGAACAGCACGCGCGGATCGCCGCTGAAGATGTCGTTGGTCCCGTTGCCGTGATGGACGTCCCAGTCGAGGATCAGAACCCGTTGGAGCCCGCACGCGTCGATCGCGAACCGCGCCGCGACCGCGATGTTGTTGAACAGGCAGAACCCCATCGCCCGCCCCGTCTCGGCGTGGTGGCCCGGCGGCCGGTGGATGCTGAAACCGCACGGCACCGTGCCGGCCAGCAGCAGCCGCACCATCTCGACTGCGCCCCCGCAGGCGTGCAGGGCCGCCTCAAACGACCCGCTGCTGACGACGGTGTCGGGATCCATGAGCATCCCGCCGGCGGCGACGGCGTCCTCGATCGAGGCGATGTACGGCTCTGGGTGCACCGCGGCCAGCACCGTCCGCTGGACCGCAGGTGAGCTGAGCCGCTCCCACCCGAGCCAGTCACGCTGCTCGAGCTCCGCGTCGATCGCGACGATCCGCGCCGGCTGCTCGGGATGTGAGCCGGTGTCGTGTTCCAGCGACGAAGGATGCTCTAGCAGCACGGGGGCGGCGGCCATTGCCGGGTACCGTACCTACCGGTGAGCAAGCAGCAGACGCAGGTGGCCGTGATCGGGGCCGGCGCCGCCGGTCTGTACACGGCGCTCTCAGCGGCCCGCATCGGCGCGAACGTGACGCTTGTCTCGGCGACGCCACTGGCCGAGTCGTCGAGCTACTGGGCCCAGGGCGGCCTCGCGGCAGCGCTCGCGCCCGACGACAGTCCCGAGCGCCATTTCGAGGACACTGTCAACGCGGGCCGGGGCGCGGTTCGCGAGTCGGCCGCCCGCGTGTTGTGCGACGAGGCGCCGGCGGCGGTCGAGGACCTCGCGTGCCTGGGGGTGCAATTCGACACCGACCGGGATGGGAACTACGCGCTCGGGCTCGAGGGCGGCCACAGCGCCAGGCGGGTGGTGCACGCCGGCGGCGCCGCGACCGGCAGGCAGATCGTCCGCCAGCTGTCGACGCTTGTCGCCCAGCACGAGCGAATCGAGGTGCTCGAGCGCCGGCGGGTGACGCGCGTCCTGACGGCGGAAGGGCACGCCGCGGGCGTCGCACTCGACGGCGGTACGGTGATTCCGGGCGCTGCGGTCGTGCTCGCGACTGGTGGCGCAGCGGCGCTCTGGTCGCGAACGACCAACCCTCCAGGGGCGGTCGGCAGCGGGCTGCTGCTGGCCTACGAAGCGGGCGCGCAGCTCGCCGACCTCGAGCTGATGCAGTTTCACCCGACCGCCGTCGTCGGTGGGCCAGATGACGTGGGCGAAGCGCGAAATGGCGAGGCTGGACGCCGAGCGCATGGCATGGCCGCGGGCGCCGACGGCTTCCTGGTCACCGAGGCGGTCCGCGGCGAGGGCGCGCGGCTGCTGGACTCGGCCGGTGAGCGGTTCGTTGACGAGCTGGCACCCCGCGACGAGGTGGCCCGGGCGGTCCAGCGGACGATCGATCGCACCGGCGCCAAGGCGGTCGGGCTTGACATGCGCGACATCGACCCGGCGCTATTTCCCAACATCGTCAGCGCCCTGCGCATGGCCGGAATCGACCCCGAGCGCGAGCTGATCCCGGTCGCGCCGGCCGCCCACTACATGATGGGCGGGATCGCGACTGACCTCGACGGGCGGGCGACGCTGCCGGGCCTGTTCGCGGTCGGCGAGTGTTCGTGCACGGGGCTGCACGGCGCCAACCGGCTGGCCTCGAACTCACTCAGCGAGTGCTTCGTGTTCGGCGGGCGGGCAGCGCACGCCGCGGTCGCCTCCGGCAATCGGCACGGGTCGGCGCCCCGGCAAGGGGCCGTAACGGCAATCGAGCGACCGAGCGCCGCCTCGCGTGCAGCGCTGTGGCGCTACGCCGGCCTCGAGCGCAACGCCCCCGGCCTGCGAACGCTCGCAAAAGACCCGTATCCGCTCGCCCGCCTGATCGCGCAATCAGCATTGAACCGCGAGGAAAGCCGCGGCGCCCATCAGCGCACCGATTTTCCGAGTCTCGACGCAGATTTCGACCGCCTGCACGTCACGCTCGGTGTCGGCCGCGAGGCCCAGCTCGCGAGCTGGGATTAAACGCGCAAGTTTTCACTTAACGCGCGGTTAACACGGAGAGGCGCGCCAACTTCACAAGTGGCGGGAATACTCGCCCGCAGAAGCGGGAAATACTCGTCCGTAGGAACGAGGCTTGGCGCGAGACCGGGAGCGCCGAAAGCTAGGAGACAGATACATGTATCGATTCAGCCGTGCGATCTACCGGGAGATCGCCAGTGAGGTAATCGAGGATCCGCACGCTAGCTGTCCGCACGCCAATCACGAACGGGTACTGCGTGCCTGTGAGGCGGCGGTTGAACGGCTGGCCACGGATAGGCATTACTTCGCGCACCCGTCCAAGACGCTGTTCAACGACATCAGGGCCTACTTCCCGATGGCCGCTCAGGCACGCGTGCTGCGCGTGATCGAGTGCTATCTGGAATGCGCCGACAAGTTTCTGCGCAGCCAGCCCCAGAACGGGTACGACGTGTACGGCAACCCGTTGCAGTGCCGGGCGAGCACCCGTAAGGGGACGCCGTGCCAGCGGATGCCGCTGCCTCACAACGGCTACTGCCCGTCGCACCAGCACCTGGCGGAGACCGAGGAGATCGAGGCGGCGCTGGCTGCCTGATTCTCGATCGGTCGACACGCCCGGCTGGGCGGACAGCCGGGCGGTGTAACTTGCGCCGATGCTGCTCGGCGTCGATGTCGGAGGCACCTTCACCGACGCCGTGCTGGCGGTCGACGGCGCGATCTTCACCGCCAAGGCGCCGACCACCCCGAGTGACCAATCCCGAGGGGTGATCGCCGCCGTCGACGCGGTGCTGGAGCTGGCCGGAGCGCAGGCGGCGGAGCTCGAGCTGTTCTCGCACGGGATGACGGTCGCGACCAACGCGCTTCTCGAGGGCCGCGGCGCGCGGACTGCTTTCGTCGCGACCGACGGATTCGCCGACATCGTCGCGCTCGGGCGCCAGAACCGGCCTGAGCTCTACCGCCTCTGCGCAGCGCCGCCGGCGCCGATCACGCCGCCCGAGCGCCGCTTCGGCGCCCGCGAGCGGATGACCCCCGACGGTCCGCTGCGGCCGCTCGAGGATCTCGACGGCCTCGTCGGCGCCGTCGCCGCGTGCGCGCCCGAGGCGGTCGCCGTGACGCTGCTTCACGCCTACCGCCACCCTGAGCATGAGCGCGAGATCGCAGAGGCGCTGCAGGCCGCGCTGACCGGCGTCCACGTGTCGCTCTCGCACGAGGTCGTCGGCACCTTTCGCGAATTCGAGCGCGCTGCCACGACCGAGGTCGATGCTGCGCTGACGCCACTGCTCGGCGGCTACCTGCGCCGGCTCCGGGAGCGGTGCGCCGAGCGGTCGCTACCCGAACCGGCGATCATGCAATCGAACGGCGGTCTGATCGACCTCGACGCAGCCGCTGAGCATGCCGCCTGGACGGTGCTCTCGGGGCCTGCCGGTGGCGCCGCGGGCGCGGCATTCGTCGCCCGCGCGAGCGGCGAGCCCGACGCGCTGTGCTTCGACATGGGCGGCACCTCGTGTGACGTGTGCGTGGTCGACGACGGCACCGTCCAAGAGCAGAGCGCTGCGACGATCGCCGACCGGCCGCTCGCGCTGCCGATGCTGGCCGTCAGCACCGTCGGCGCCGGCGGGGGCTCGATCGCGTGGCGCGACGCCGGCGGCGCGTTGCGAGTCGGCCCGCAGTCGGCGGGCGCCGACCCCGGCCCGGCGTGTTACGGGCGCGGCGGCACGTCGCCCACGGTCACCGACGCAAACCTGCTGCTCGGGCGGCTGGTCGGCGTCGCGGGGGGGATCAAGCTCGATCGCGACGCCGCCGACGGCGCCGTCGCCGCGCTTGCAAGCGAGCTGGGGATTGAACCGCTCGCCTGCGCGGAGGGGATCGTCCGGGTCGCGAACGCCGAGATGGTGCGGGCGCTGCGGATCGTGACCGTCGAGCGGGGGATCGACCCGCGGCGCTATGCGCTGCTCGCGTTCGGCGGCGCCGGGCCGCTGCACGCGTGCGCGATCGCCGACGAGCTAGGGATCACGCGGATCGTCGTACCCCGTGCCTCGGGCGTGCTGGCGGCGCTCGGACTGGTCGTCTCGCCGCGCCGGCGCGACGTGCAGCGCAGCGTCCTGCTGAGCGGCGACGCGCTGACGCGCGAGGCGATCGCCCGGACCGTCGACGAGCTCGGCGCACAGGCCCGCTCGGAGCTCGGCGCCCCGGAGGCCGAGCTGTCAGCGACCTACGAGCTGCGCTATCGCGGCCAGGCGTTCGAGCTCGCCGTCGCTGGCGCCCCCGACCCGGCGCCGCTGCGCGAAGCGTTCGAGACGCTGCACGAGGAGCGCTACGGCTACCGAGACCCAGGGCAGTCGCTGGAGCTCGTCACCGTGCGGGTCAGCGCGTCGATCCCCGGGCCCGAGCCGACGCTCGGCGAGCAGCCACCGGGCGCCGGCGTCGCCGGCCCAGCGGTCGTCGAGCTGCCGGAGTCGACGCTGCTGGTCGCCGACGGCTGGTCCGCGACCACTGACCGCCACGGCACGATCCACCTAGCCCGCTGATGGATCCCGTCGAGCTCCAGGTTCTGACCGGCGCGCTGCACTCGATCTGCGAGGAGATGGGCGCCGTGCTGATCCGCGCGGCGCACTCCGCCAACATCAAGGAGCGCCGCGACGCGTCGACGGCCCTGTTCGCGCCGAGTGGCGAGATGGTCATGCAGGCCGAGCACATACCGGTCCACCTCGGCGCGATGCCGGCCGCCGTCGCGGCGGTGCTCGAGTTCGAGCAGGCCCCGGACCGCGCATGGATCCTCAACGACCCCTACAAGGGCGGCACCCACCTGCCCGACATCACGGTGATCGCGCCCGTGTTCGCGGGCGGCGAGCTGATCGCGTTTGCCGCCAGCCGCGCCCACCACGCTGACGTCGGCGGCCCAACCCCCGGCTCGATGCCGGCCGACTCGATGACGCTCGCCGACGAGGGCGTGGTGATCGAGCCGCGGCTGCTCGATGCGGAGGCGATCGACGAGCTGGTCGCACAGATGCGTCGCCCCGAGCAGCGCCGCGCCGACCTCCGGGCCCAGCTCGCCGCCTGCCGGATCGGGGCGCTGCGCACGGCGCAGCTGCAGGATCGCTATGGGGCCGCGGTGCTGCACGACGCCTTCACGGCGACGCTCGACTACGTGGAGCGGCGCACCCGCGCCTGCCTGCGCGAGCTCGACGACGGCGTATATGAGGCGCACGACGTGCTCGAGGCACGC
Organism: Solirubrobacteraceae bacterium; assembly: GCA_052147875.1. Lineage (GTDB taxonomy): Bacteria > Actinomycetota > Thermoleophilia > Solirubrobacterales > Solirubrobacteraceae > Palsa-465. The sequence goes on from JBKQJQ010000358.1 coordinate 5,567, forward strand.
GAGGGAGATCTGCCGATCGCGTTGCGCGCGATCGTTGCCGGCGACACGCTGACACTCGACTTCGCGGGCTCGGCCGAGCAGCACGCCGGCAACCTCAACTGCCCGCTGGCGGTCACGCGCTCGGCCTGCTATTTCGCTGTCCGCGTGCTGACCGACCCCGACATCCCAGCCAACGCCGGCGCCTACCGCCCGGTGACGGTGCTCGCGCCCGACGGCTCGCTGCTCAATGCGCGCTTCCCCGCGGCTGTCGTCGGCGGCAACGTCGAGACCTCGTCGCGGGTCGCCGACGTGGTCCTGCGCGCGTTCGGGCGCGCGCTCGGCCAGGGGACGATGAACAACGTGACGCTCGGCGACGACCAGGTCGTCTACTACGAGACGATCGCGGGCGGTCAGGGCGCCTGCTCCGATGCCGACGGCCCGAGCGCGGTCCACGTCGCGATGAGCAACACGCTCAACACCCCGGTCGAGGCGCTCGAGCTCGAGTTCCCACTGCGGGTCGTCGAGTACTCGTTGCGGCGCGGGTCCGGCGGCGATGGGCGGTGGCGCGGCGGCGACGGCGTGATCCGCGAGCTCGAGGCGCTCGCGCCGCTGCACTACTCGCTGATCACCGAGCGGCGCCGCCACGCACCCCCAGGCGCGGCCGGCGGCGAGCCGGGCCTGCCGGGGCGCAACCTGCTCGACGGCCGCGAGCTGCAGCCGAAGGTGAGCGGCGAGCTGGCGCCGGGTCAACGGCTGCGGATCGAGACCCCGGGCGGCGGCGGGTATGGAAAACCGCAATCATCTGCGCCGTGAGTGAGCGTGTCGCCTTCCTCGGCCTCGGGATCATGGGCTCGCGGATGGCGGCCAACGTCGCCCGCGCCGGCTACGAGCTGACGGTTTGGAACCGCACCACGGCGACCGCCGAGCGGTTCGCGTCAGAGCACGGCGCGACGCTGGCGCCGACGCCGGCCGACGCGGCCCGCGATGCGACGGTGGTGATCACGATGGTCGTCGACGGCGACCAGGTCGAGCACGTGCTGCTGGGCTCCGGTGGTGCCGCGTCCGCTGCCGCCTCAGGCACGCTGTTCGTCGACTGCTCGACGATCGGGCCGGCGGCTACCCGGCAGATCGCCGGCGTGCTCGGCGAGCGCGGCCTGACGTTGATCGACGCGCCGGTCACCGGCTCGTCGCCGAAGGCCGAGGATGGGACGCTGACGTTCATGGTCGGCGCGTCCGGCGAGGACTTCGAGCGGATCAAGCCGCTGCTCGATGCGATGGGCGAGCTGATCGTGCACGCCGGGCCGCTCGGCCACGGGCAGATGGTGAAGCTGATCAACAACGCGGTCGCGGCCGCCAACGCGACGGTCGTCGGCCAGGCGCTGCTGGTCGGCTCAAAAGCGGGTCTCGATCTCGACGCGCTCGTGAAGGTGCTGGGCTCCGGGGCCGGCGGCTCGACGATGCTCGGTCTCAAGTCCGGGCCGATGCGCGCCCACGACTACTCGACCCTGTTCAAGCTCGAGCACATGCTCAAGGACGTCAACCTGTGCCTCGACGAGGGTCAGGACCTCGGGGTCCCGTTCCCGTCGGCGGCCTTCGCCCGCGAGGTGCTGGTCGCGGCGATGGGCCGCGGCCATGCCGACGACGACTTCGCGGCTCTGATCGAGGGGCTTGAGGGCCTCGCCGGGATCCGGCTATAGCGCCCGCTCGCACGCCTCCAGCACCGGCTCGCACGCCCTCCAGCACCGGCTCGCACGCCCTCCAGCGCCTGCCCGCACGCCCGCTCACGGCCCGCTTTCTTACCTACTTCTGCGTATCTTTTTAGACCCGTATTCAGCCGTAAAACCCCTGCTTTGCAGGGAGGTTTGGCGATTTTCTTGATCTCGAATACAATTACCCCGTCCCGTTTGCCGACTTCGCCCGGCAGGGCGCCCGGGACACCGTAGAAAGAAAAAACCTCGTCTCCCCCTTTTATTCCTAAATGCCGATTGCTTTTAAAGAATGGGCCGTGACTGTGCGGGCGCTCGCCGAGGGCGAGCAGCTTGTAACGCTCCGCAAGGGCGGCATCCGTGAACCCGAGA
>JBKQJQ010000359.1:0-16236 GCA_052147875.1 Solirubrobacteraceae bacterium
CGCGCTGGCTGATCACGACCGCGCCGCGAACTCCCGGAGCCCAGACGAGCGGGCCCTCGATGATCTTGCGCAGGTGCTCGAGCAGCGGGTAGCCGCCGTTCTCGGCCGTCTGGACGACGCGCTGATACTGGTGACCGCCGAGCGCCAGCGCATACGGGCCCTCGATGCCGCTGTCGAGCAGCCGCTCGACGGCTGCCGCGACTGGCCGCGGGTACTTGTCGGGCGCCCCACCTAGCTCGAGCTGATGTGGGGTCAGCTCCGTGATCCCGACGATCGAGGCCTCGGGCCATCCGTGGAACACGGCGATGTTCTCCGCTATCGCGATCCGGCGGGCGGCGACGTCGAGGGGCTCGAGATCGGCATCCGTGGCGCCGCGGTCGTCGTCGCGCAGCTCGGCGCGCGAGATCCGGAACTCGGCCCGCAACTCGGCCAGCGGCAGGACCCGGCGCTGGAGCGCCGCCACGCCCTCGCACGGCGCGGTCGCGACCTCGTCCACGCGCCCGAGGTTGTACGACGAGTGCTCCCAGCCGTGAGGGCCGGAGAAGTCGACCAGCCGCCGGGCCGCGAGCGCGGGCTTGAGCCGCTCACGGGCTTCGTCATCGAGCAGCGACCAGTTGGAGTCGCTGACCGGCGCATGCGAACGAAGCAGATGATTGCTCACCGTGCCACCCCTTTCAGACTTCCGATTCCCAGAGATCCACCACCGGCGCCTCCGTCCGGCCCGCCGTCCTCGAGCGCCTCGGCTTCGGCTTCCTCGCCGTGCTCGACGATGTCGCCGGTCCGGAACAGCACCCCCTCGGCGATCTCGCGCCACGCAGGCGAACGTCGCAGGAGAAACTCGAGGTCCATGCTGAAGTGCTTGAACTCCTCGCCCTGGGCATCGCGCATCACCGCGAGCGCCTCGCTGTCGGTCTCGACCGCGATCCGCTGTTCGTACCAACCGATCGCCTCGGCCTCCTCGGTCAGTGAGGCGCACAGGCGCGCAAACGTGCGGGTCGTGGGGGGCAGCTCGTCGGGCGGCTCGTGGTACTGATCAAAGCCCATCTGGTCTCCTTCGGCGGTAGCTCGACGTGAACTCTACGTCGAGTCGGCTGTGGGATCATCGCCGCGTGGATCTGACTGATCGCGTTCTGACCGCTCCGCTGGCCGCCGCTGGCCTGATCGCCGGGTTCGGCGTCGCGGTCGCAACCGGCTCGCGCCCGCTGGGTGGGGTGGTGCTGGCCGCGTTCGGTCTCGCGTGCATCGCGGTCTGGGTGCGGCGCGACGGCCGCCGAACGGCGCTCTGGCTGACCGTCGCGGGCCTGCTCGCGTTCGCGATCTCGCATGCGCTGGGGCTCGTGATCGGCGCCTGGCCGGCGGTCCTCGTCGTGGCCGCCGCCACGGCCGCCGTCTGCTGGCGGGTCTCTGACTCGCGCCGGCCCGAACTCAGGCCGGGACCAGCAGCTGGCTCGCCGAGAACGCGGCGCCGCCGGGATCGGCCAGAACCGTCCGCCTGAAGCCTGCCGCCTCGAACGGGCGCGTGATCACGGAGCCTCCCGGCTCGGCGGCGGCCGCGGCTGCGAGAGCCTGTGTCAGCGCAGCCGCGCGGAGCGCTCGCGCAGCAGCTCGAGCTCGGAGCCGTTGCGAGCCAGCTCTCCGGCGCGCTCGAGCTCGGCCAGCGCCTCCCGGTTTCGCCCCAGGCGGGCGAGCATGTCGGCCCGCACGCTGGGCAGCAGGTGATAGCCGTCGAGTGCCGTGTCGAGCTGATCGACGAGCTCGAGCCCGGCCGCCGGCCCGTAGGCCATCGAGACCGCGACCGCGCGGTTGAGCTCGACAACCGGCGACGGCGCCAGCTGCGCGAGCGCGTCGTAGAGCGCGACGATCCGCGCCCAGTTGGTGTCCTGCGCGCTCTGTGCTCGCGCATGGCAGGCGGCGATCGCGGCCTGCAGCGCGTACATCCCCAGCGCGCCGCCGAGCGCCTCGGCGTGCGCCAGCGCGGCCAGCCCGCGGCTGATCAGCACCCGGTCCCAGCGCGCGCGGTCCTGTTCGGATAGCAGCACCGGCCGCCCGTCGACGCCGGTACGCGCCCGCGCCCGCGACGCCTGGATCTCCATCAGCGCGACCAACCCGTGGACCTCGGGCTCGTGCGGGAGCAGGCCGGCCAGCACGCGCCCGAGCCGCAGAGCGTCCTCGCACAGCTCGGGCCGCATCCAGTCGTCGCCGGCGGTCGCGGCATAGCCCTCGTTGAAGATCAGGTAGATGACCTCGAGCACTGAGTCAAGGCGCGGCGCGAGCTCGTCCGCCTGCGGTACGCCAAGCGGGACGTTGGCCTCGGCGAGCGTCCGCTTGGCCCGCACGATCCGCTGCGAGATCGTCGGCTCGGCGACCAGGAACGCGCGGGCGATCTCGGTCGTCGTCAGGCCGCCGAACAGCCTCAGCGTCAACGCCGCTCGCGCATCCGTCGACAGGACCGGATGGCATGTGGCGAACAGAAGGCTCAGCAGGTCGTCGCCGATCTGGTCGTCGAGCTCGGCGTCGAGATCGGGCTCCGACAGCGAGCGCTCGAGCTCGGACGCGAGCTGCTCACGCTTGCGCTCGGCGAGCCGGGCACGGCGCAGCAGGTCGATCGCGCGGTGCTTGGCGGTGCCCATCAGCCACGCGCCCGGGTTGTCCGGGATCCCGGACTGGGGCCACTGCTCGAGCGCCGCCACCAGCGCGTCCTGGGCGAGGTCCTCTGCGAGCCCGACGTCGCGGACGATCCGTACCAGACCGCCGATCAGCCGCGCCGACTCGATCCGCCAGACGGCCTCGATCGTCCGCGTGACGTCGGGCGAACTCACCGTTGCATCAGGCGGCGTCGAACTCGGACATCTCGTACACGCGCCGCACCTCGATCACGTCTCCGTCGGCGGCGGGGCAGCGTGACGCCCACTGGACGGCCTCTTCCTTGGACTTGGCCTGGATCAGCCAGTAGCCGCCGATCAGCTCCTTTGACTCGGTGAACGGCCCGTCGGTGACGCTCGGCTTGCCGCCGGCAAACGATACCCGCGCGCCCTCGGAGGTCGGGTGCAGGCCGTCGAGCGCCAGCAGCACGCCCGCTTTGGCCAGAACGTCGTTGTATTTGCCCATCTCTGCCATCGCCTCGGCGCTCGGCGCCCAGTTCTGCTCGTCGACGTTGGGCTTCATGATCATCATGAACCGCATCGCTGGTCTCCCTTCAATCGGATCTGCGTGTGAACAAACGTCGAATCAGGCAGGCCGATTTCGACACGCGCCGAATAAGCTAGCCGTCGATGGCCTACACGACCGCCGAGGGGAGGCAGAAGGTGCTGTTGGACCTCGCGGTCGCGATCGAGCAGATCGCCGACGCGCTGGCCGCCCTCGGCGAGGCCTACGAGCAGCTCGACGAGCACAACGCCGACGTGCTCGAGGAGCAACTGTTCAGGCCGGTGCAGCTCGCATATGGGCGTGCCCGGCGAACCCACACCGAGTTCGCGCAGCGCGCGTCGCTGCCGGGCTCGAGCTTCGACCGTCACACGCCGGGGCCGCAGTCGCAGAGCATCCAGGCGCTGATCGAGCGCGCAGCGCTGGCGGCCGGCGACGCCGACCAGACGATCGCCGAACTCCAGGACTCGATGCTGCCGGTCGAAGTCGGCGACACGCAGCTGCGCGCCGGGTTGGCGCAGACGCGCGAGGCGCTCGGCGCGGTGCCCACCCGGGCGCGCGACCTGGTCCGAATCGTCGGTCGTTGAGATCTGATCAAGTTGCAATGGCGGCCGTCGCCGCCAGCAAGTACCATCGCCCGCCAGGACAAATATGGCCCTCGACGTTCCAACCGCCGAAGCGCCAGTGGCAGAACCGCCCGCGGGACCAGACGCGTCGGGCGACATGCTTGCTGAGCACGTACGCCCCGTCTCGATGCCGCTCGTCGACCGAGTCGCGAGCGCCGTGGTCACCGCTGCGCCGCCGATCCTGGTGCTGCTCGGCATGTGGCTCGGCTGGAACAACGGCCTGCTCGCGTGGCAGGACCTGCTCGTGTTGGCGATCTTCTACATGGTGATCGGCTCGGGGATCACGGTCGGCTTCCATCGGCTGCTCACGCACCGCAGCTTCAAATGCAGCCGCCTGCTGCGAGCCGGCTTCGCCGCGCTCGGGTCGGCGGCCGCCGAGGGGCCTGTGATCGACTGGGTCGCGACGCACCGCAAGCACCACCAGTTCTCGGACGAGGCCGGCGACCCGCACAGCCCGCACCTCGACGACCGCCACGGCTGGCGCGGCGAGCTGTGGGGCTTCTGGCACGCGCACATCGGCTGGGTGTTCTCCGACATGGAGGTCGCCGACGAGCAGCGCTACGCCAAGGACCTGCTGGCCGACCCGTGGATCCGGTTCGTGGACCGGACGTTCGTGCTGTGGGTCGTGGTCGGGCTGGCGGCCGCATTCGGGCTCGGGGTCGCGCTCACCGGACGGATCACGGGCGGCCTGACGGCGATGCTGTGGGGCGGCGCAGCGCGGATCTTCTTCATGCACCACTCGACGTTCAGCATCAACAGTGTCTGCCACTACTTCGGCAAGCAGCAGTTCAACACCGGCGACGAGTCGCGCAACGTGTTCTGGCTCTCGATCCCGACCTGGGGCGAGTCGTGGCACAACAACCATCATGCGTTCCCGACCTCGTACCGCCACGGGATGAAGCGCTGGCAGCTTGATCCATCGGCCGCGATCATCCGCGTGCTGGAGATGACCGGGCTCGCCTGGGACGTCGTGCGGATCGACCCGAGCCGGCACGAGCGCAAGCTGATCGCGTAAGCCCGCTTTGCCCTTCGCCCGCACGGCACCGCTGCGCCGCGAGCTGGAGGCCGCCCTGGCGCGGCGCCCGTTCGCGATCGAGTTCTGGGACGGCACGGTCGTCGGCGCGACCGAGGCCGACGCGCCGATCTTCACGATCCACTCGCCCGAGGCGATCGCGCACTTCCTGCGTGCGCCTGGGGAGCTAGGGCTCGGGCGCGCCTACGTGCTGGGGCTGATCGATGTCGACGACATCGACAAGGCGCTGCGGATCGTCGACACGTTCGAGGCACCGAAGCTATCGCCGACACAGATCGCCAAGCTCGGCGCGGCGGTCGTCGCCGCCTGCGGTTTGGCGCGGCCGCCGCGGCCGCCGGCGTCAGAGCTGCGGCTGACCGGCGAGCGCCACACGATCGGCCGCGACCGACGCGCGGTCCGCTACCACTACGACGCCGGCAACGAGTTCTTCGCGCTGTTTCTCGACCCGTCGATGACCTACAGCTGCGCCTACTGGCAGGATGGGGCGACGACGCTCGAGGATGCCCAGCAGGCCAAACTCGCGCTGGTCTGCAAGAAGCTCGCACTGACCGAGGGCGAGCGCGTGCTCGATGTCGGCTGCGGCTGGGGGAGTTTCGCGATCCACGCCGCGCGCAATCACGGCGTGCGCGTGCTCGGCGTCACGCTGTCCGAGCGCCAGGTCGAGCTGGGCCGCGAGAAGGCTCGCGAGGCCGGGGTCGACGAGCTCGTCGAGCTGCGGGTCGCCGACTACCGCGAGCTGGCCGGTGAGCAGTTCGACGCGATCTCCAGCATCGGGATGGTCGAGCATGTGGGGGAGGAGCGGATCGACCTCTACATGCAGACGCTGCGCGGTCTGCTGAAGCCCGGCGGCCGGCTGCTCAACCACGGGATCGCGAAGCTCGCGGACTTCGACACCAAGGACGAGGGCGCGTTCTCGGAGCGGTTCGTGTTCCCCGACGGCGTGCCGCTGCCACTATCGCGGATCGAGCAGGCGCTCGAGCATGCCGGGCTCGTGACCAGGCACGTCGAGGGGTTGCCGCAGGACTATGCCGAGACGCTCCGGTACTGGATCGAGAGCTACGAGGCGCGCTACGAGGACGCCGTCCGCCTGGCGGGCGTCGAGCGCGCCCGGGTCTGGCGCGTGTACCTGCGCGCCGCGCGGCAGGGATTCTTGACCGGCTGGGCATCGGTCTATCAGGTGCTCGCCGACAAGCGCGTCTAATCGAGCGCCAGGCCCCGCCGCGGGACCGGCGAGGACTGGATGATCGAGGTCGTCGTGTCGCCGTAGGTCGCGAGCTGGTCAATCAGCTGCTCGAGGTGCGCGACGTCGCGGACGTGGGCCTTGATCAAGAAGCAGTCGTCGCCAGTGATCCGGTGGCACTCGACGACCTCGGGCAGCTGCGGCGCCAGCTCGGCGATCTTGTGTAGCTGGCGGGGCGCCGGGCGGACCCGGATGATCACGCTCAGCGGATAGCCCACCGCCACCGGGTCGACGTCGGCGTGGTAGCCGCGGATCATGCCCGCGGACTCCAGCCGGCCCAAACGTTCGGCGATCGTCGGCGCTGAGACCTGCAGGCGCCGGGCCAGTTCGGCAAGGCTGACGCGACCCTCGTTCTGTAGCTCGGCAAGGATTCGACGGTTGATAGGCTCCATCAGCCTGTCATTCGAAGGCAAAGCAGAAAAAATTATATATAAATAATATTGGTTTGGCTGCGGTTGCTCGCAATCATGCGGTATCCGCCATCGTCAGCCGCCGCCACAGGTCTACTTCGGCGTCAGCGCCCTGTTTCACTACCTCGGGCCGTCGTTCGCGGTACTGCTGTTCGCGCGCGTGCCGGTGCTTGGTGTCGCATGGCTGCGGATCGCCTCGGCGGCCCTCGTGTTCGCGGTCTGGCGCCGGCCGTGGGCGGCACTGCGCGATCCGCTGGTGATCGCCTGGGGCGCGACCCTGGCGTTGATGAACTGCTGCTTCTACGAGGCGATCGACCGCTTGGCGCTCGGCACCGTGGCCGCGATCGAGTTCGTGCCGGTGATCGGGCTCGCGGCGCTGGGGGCTCGCAATGCCCGCAACGCGCTGGCGCTCGCACTCGCGGTCGGCGGCGTCGCGCTGCTGAGCGACGTGCAGCTGTCGGGCGCTCCGCTCGGGTTCGTGTTCGCGGCCGCCAACGCGGCGCTGTTCGCGCTCTACATCGTGCTCGCGCACCGCGCGTCGCGCAACCAGGGGGTCGACGCATTGGCGGCGGCGATGATCGTCGCGCTCGCGTTTGTCACGCCGCTTGGCGGCTGGCGGGTCTTCCCGGCGCTCGGCGACCCGCTGCTGCTGGCAGCCGGAGTCGGCGTTGGGATCTGCTCGTCGGTGATCCCATACGTGACTGACCAGCTCGCGATGTCGCGCCTGCCCCGAGCGAGCTATGCGCTGATGGTGTCGCTGCTGCCGGCGGCCGCGGTCGTGATCGGCGCTGTCGTGCTCGGGCAGCTGCCGAGCGTCGCCGAGCTGGTCGCGGTCGGGTTGGTAATCGCCGGCGTCGCAATCCAGCGCGACGCCGGCTATGCCAGGCGCTAGCTCGCGGCGGCCGGCTCCGGCTCGGCGGTCTGTGGCGCGGCGGGCTCCTCGGGCTGCGGCTCCGGCGCCGGACCGGCCTCAGCTACAACGTGGGCACCGACGGCGCCGATCACACCGGCGAGCAACGCGAGCGCCGCCCACTTCGGGCCGTGGAACCTGTCGCCGTCGACTGACAACGGGCCCGGACCGGTCTCAGCGAGCGCCAGCGCGGCCGCGATTAGGACGACGTTGTACTCGTAGCCGCCCTTCGCGAGCCACGGACCGTTCTTAAAGTGGACCCGGTTGATCGCGGTCAGCATCGTCGCGGTCAGAACCGAGGCTGCGACCGGCGTCGCGGCTCCGGCGACCAGCAGCGCGCCACCGCCGGCTTCCGCGGCTCCGGCCGCGATCGCGTGCCGCTTGCCGGGGCGCAACCCGAGAGACTCAAAACCTTTTGCGGTGGCGTCGAGGCCGTTACCGCCGAACCATCCAAACAGCTTCTGCGTCCCGTGGCCGACGAAGAACCCGCCGACAGCTAGGCGTAGTAATAGGCGTCCAATTTTCATGTGATGGATGTTAGCACAACTATTGAGTACACAACTGATTGGGGCATGGACCGGCTGCGTATGTGCTGCATATGCGCCACATACGCAGACTCGCGGGCCGCGGAAATTCCCTGTGACGTGCGATCACGTGGAGTAATGTCCGCCGCAGCGCTGCCCAAAACACAGGAGGGAGAGGGAATGAGCAGCACGGTGAACGTGCGCCTCAATGTCAACGGCGTCGAGCACGACCTCGAGGTCGAGCCTCGAGTGTTACTCGTCCACGCTCTGCGCGACAACCTCGGCCTGACCGGCACGCACGTCGGTTGCGATACGTCCAACTGCGGTGCGTGCACAGTTCACATCGACGGCGACGCCGTCAAGTCGTGCACGGTGCTCGCGGTCCAGGCCGACGGCGCCGAGATCACGACGATCGAGGGACTGGGGAGCGAGGACAATCTGCACCCGGTTCAGGAGGCTTTCTGGAACAACCACGGGTTGCAGTGCGGCTACTGCACGCCGGGAATGATCATGGCCTCGGTAGCGCTTTTGGCCGAGAACCCGAATCCGACCGAGGACGAGGTCCGCCACGCGCTCGAGGGCAACCTCTGCCGCTGCACCGGCTACCACAACATCGTCAAGTCGGTCCTGGCCGCCGCGCAGCAGGGGGTCAGCGCATGAGCACCACCGAAGCTCCCTCAGGCCATGTAGGGCAGTCGCTGCGCCGCAAGGAGGACCCGCGGCTGATCACCGGCCGTGGTCGCTACACGGACGACATCTCACTGCCGGGAACGCTGTGGGCGTCGTTCGTGCGCTCGCCCGAGGCGCACGCGAAGATCACCTCGATCGACGTCACCACGGCGGCCGAGCGCCACGGCGTCAGCGCAGTGTTCACCAACGCCGACATGGACGATCTCGCCGGTCCGCTGCCGATGGCCTGGGTTCCGCCGGGGGTCGAGGTCAAGAACCCCGAGCACTGGCCGTTGGCCAGGGGCACCGTCAACCACGTCGGCGACCCGGTCGCAGTCGTGCTCGGCGACGATCGCTACGAGATCGCCGACGCGGCCGAGGACATCGTCGTCGAGTACGAACCGCTGCCGGTAATCGTCGATCCGGAGAAGGCGCTTGAAGGCGGGCCGTTCGTCCACGACGAGATCGGCACCAACAAGGTGCACGAGTGGTCGCTGTCGGGCGGCGATCTCGACGCCGGCTTCGCCGAGGCCGATGTGGTCGTCGAGCGGCGCGTCGTCAACCACCGGACCGCCGGCGCCCCGATCGAGCCCCGCGCAGTGCTGGCCGACTACCGGGCCGGCTCATTGACCGTCTGGAGCTCCACTCAGGTGCCGCACTTCCTACGGCTGTTCCTGTCGATCCTGCTCGGGATCAGCGAGGAGCGGGTGCGCGTGATCGCGCCCGAGGTCGGCGGTGGCTTTGGTTCAAAGCTGCAGGTGTACGGCGAGGAGGTGCTCGCCGCGTGGGCGTCGCGCAAGCTCGAGCGGCCCGTCAAGTGGGTCGAGACGCGGACCGAGAACATGGCCGTCGCCCACCAGGGCCGCGACCAGATCTCGTACGTGAAGATGGGCGCCAAGCGCGACGGCACGGTGACCGCCTTCCACGTCAAGATAATCGCCGATTTCGGCGCCTACAACATGCTGTTGACGCCGCTGATCCCGTCGCTGGGCGCGTTTGTGATGGGCGGCTGTTACGCGATCCCGGCGGTCCAGACCGACATCGTCGGCGTGTTCACCAACAAGTGCCCGACCGACGCGATCCGCGGCGCCGGCCGGCCCGAGGCGACGCACATGGTCGAGGTGACGCTCGACCAGATGGCGCACGAGCTCGGGATCAGTCCGATCGAGATCAGGCGCAAGAACTTCATCCCGTCCGACAGCTTCCCGCACGCGGTTGCGACCGGCGTCGTCTATGACTCGGGCGACTACAACAAGACGCTGGACCGCCTGCTCGAGCACGTCGACATGGACGAGTTCGAGCGCGAGCGCGAGTCGCTGCGAGACAAGGGCGTCTACCGCGGCATCGGCCTCTCGACCTACACCGAGATCTGCGGACTGGCGCCGTCGCGGATCACGGGTCCGGGCGGTGTCGGCGTCCAGGCCGGCGGCTGGGAGTCGGCGATGGTCCGCGTCCACAACACGGGCACGGTGACCGTCTACACGGGCAGCTCAGGCCATGGCCAGGGTCACGAGACGGCGTTTGCCCAGATCGCCGCCGACAGGCTGGGTGTCGATCCGGCAAGCGTCGAGGTGATCCACGGCGACACCGGAACCGGGCCCGAGGGCCGCAACACGTACGGCTCACGGTCGCTGGCGGTCGGCGGTGAGGCGATTGCCAAGTCGGCCAACAAGGTCGCCGACAAGGCCAAGGCGATCGTCGCTCACACGCTCGAGGCGGCGCCCGAGGACATCGAAATCGCCGACGACAAGTTCTCGATCAAGGGCTCACCCGACAAGGGCATGACGCTCGCCGAGGTGGCGGGCGCCGCGTACCTGAACCTGATCCCCGATGGGATGGAGCCGGGGCTCGAAGAGGTGACGTTCTACGACCCGGAGAACTTCGTGTTCCCGTTCGGCGCCCACGCGGCAATCGTCGACGTCGACGGCGAGACCGGCAAGGTCAAGCTCAGTCGCTACGTCGCGGTGGACGACTGCGGCAACGCGATCAACCCGCTGCTGATCGAAGGTCAGGTTCACGGCGGGATCGTGCACGCGGTCGGACAGGCCCTGTATGAGCGGGTCCACTACGACGAGGATGGTCAGCTGGTGACGGGCACGTTCGTCGACTATGCGCTGCCGACCGCAGCCGAGCTGCCGACGTTCGAGACCGATCGCACGGTGACCCCGACCCCGGTCAACTCGCTCGGCGCCAAGGGCGTCGGTGAGGCGGGCACGATCGCGGCCAGTGCCGCGGTCACCAACGCAGTAATCGACGCCCTGCGCCCGCTCGGTGTCGACTACATCAACATGCCGCTCAGCCCGATGCGGGTCTGGGAGGCAATCTCACAAGCCAAGGGAGGTGCGGCGTGATCCCCGCAGAGTTCGACTACGTCGCGCCGGAGTCGCTGGAGCAGGTAATCGCCGAGCTGCAGCAGAACGGCGAGGACGCGAAGCTGCTCGCGGGCGGCCACTCGCTGATCCCGCTTATGAAGCTGCGGCTGGCGGCGCCATCGGTGCTGGTCGACCTGCGCAAGGTCCCGGGCCTGCACAGCGTCGACCGGCAGGACGGCAATTGGAGGATCGGGGCGCTGACCACGCACGCGATAGTCGAGCGCACGCCTGAGCTCGGGCTGCTGTCGACCGCGGCGGCGACGATCGCCGACCCGCAGGTTCGCAACCGCGGCACGATCGGCGGCTCGCTCGCGCATGGGGACTCGGCCTCGGATCTCCCTGCGGTTTTGCTGTCGTGCGGCGGTGAGGTGACGCTGCAGGGCCCCAACGGCCAGCGGACGGTTGCCGCGGCCGACCTGTTCCTGGACTACCTGACGACCTCGATCGAGCATGGCGAGGTGCTGACCGAGGTGCGGGTCGCCGCGCTGGACGGCTACGGCCACGGCTACCAGAAGTTCAACCGTCGCAGCGAGGATTGGGCGATGGTCGCCGTCAACGCGGTCGTCAAGTCGTCCGGTGGCGTCTGCGAGGACGTCCGCGTCGGGATGACGAACATGGCATCGGTGCCGTTGCGTGCGACCGCGGTCGAGGAGGCGTTGCGTGGACAGGAGCTGACGGCTGAGAACATCGCCAGCGCGGCAACGCACGCGGCCGACGGCACCAGGCCGCCGGCCGATCTGAACGCGAGCGCCGACTACAAGCGACACCTGGCGCAGGTGCTGGCCAAGCGCGCACTGACCCAGGCCGCCGGCCAGGGTTAGAGATCCGCGTGGGCTAACTTAAGCGAGATGTCGCCGCTCGCGGAGATCGATTCCGTCGAGTCCGCGAGCGCCGCTCTTGCTGAGCAGGGCTATCTCGCGGACCGGCCGCTGGCGCTGGCCGTCCACCTGGCGGTCGTGCTCGAGCAGCCGCTGCTGCTCGAGGGCGAGGCCGGGGTCGGCAAGACCGAGGTCGCGCGGGCGCTGGCATCGGCGATCGGGGCCCGCCTGATCCGGCTGCAGTGCCACGAGGGAATCGACCTTCACCACGCCGTCTACGACTGGGACTACGCTCGGCAGCTGCTGGCGCTGCGAGCCGCCGAGAGCGGCGTCGATGAGGGCGAGCTGTTTGCGCGCCGCTTCTTGCTGCGGCGGCCGCTGCTGGAGGCGCTCGAGGCCGACCCGAACGCTCCGGTCGTCCTGCTGATCGATGAGATCGACCGCGCCGACGACGAGTTCGAGGCGTTCCTGCTCGAGTTCCTATCTGACTTCGCGGTCACGATCCCGGAGCTCGGGACGGTCACCGCGCGGCGGCGCCCGATCGTGATCCTGACCTCGAACCGAACACGCGAGCTGCACGACGCGCTGAAGCGGCGCTGCCTGTATCACTGGATCGACTACCCGGCGCCGGGGCGCGAGCTGGCGATCGTCCAGTCGCGGCTGCCGGGCGTGCCCGAGCAGGTCGCGGCACGCGTCGTCGAGGCCGTCGGCCGGCTTCGCGAGCAGGGCGACCTGTACAAGCTGCCCGGGGTCGGCGAGACGATCGTCTGGGCGCAGGCGCTGCTTGCGCTCGGCGATGAGGTCGACCTCGAGGAGACGCTCGGTGTCGCCCTGAAGGTGCACGAGGACGTGCTACGGGTCCGCGAGCGTGGGGTGCTCGAAGGTGTCTGAGCCGCTGGCCGTGGCGGCGGAGGGGCTCGCCGCCCGGGTCGGCGAGCTGGCGGGCGCGATGCGGGCACAGGGATCGCGGGTAGGCGTAGGGGAGGTGCTGGCAGCGGTCAGGTGCCTGGATGTGATCGACCCAGCTTCGCGTCAGGACGCACGGCTGGCGCTGCGCAGCGTCCTGTGCTCGACGCGCGTCGACCTGGAGCGCTTCGACGTCGCGTTCTATGCGGTGTTCGGCGATGGCCGGTCGCCGGGCGAGGATCACTCGCTGGCCGAGCTGGGGGCGATCGAGCGCGAGGCGCTGCCGAGCATGGGTGTCCCAGATCCGACCGGCCGCCCGGCAGCAGAGGTCGATCCGACGCCGGTGCCCGCCGCCTGGAGCGAGGTGGAGCTGCTGCGCGAGAAGGACTTCGCCCACTACACGCTGGCCGAGGCGCAGACGGCACGGGACCTGATCGCGCGGCTGGCGCGGCGCCACCCGCGGCGGCTGTCGCGGCGCACGCGCCCGTCGCGCAGCCGGGGCCACTCGCCGGACGTGCGGGCAACGGTGCGCGAGTCGCTGCGGACCGGCGGCGAGCCGCTTCACCGCCGCTGGCGCACGCCGACCACGCGGCCACGCCAGCTGGTGCTGGTGTGCGACGTGTCGGGCTCGATGGCGCCCTACGCGCGGATGCTTTTGCAGTACATGCATGCCTGCGTCGCCGCCCGCCGGCGGGTCGAGGCGTTCGCGTTCGGGACGCGGCTGACGCGGATCACGTACGAATTGAACGGCCGTGACCACGACCGCGCGCTCGATCGCGCCGCGGCCGCGGTGACCGACTTCTCCGGCGGGACGAGAATCGGCGCCGCGCTGGCCGAGCTCAACCGCGTCCACGGGCGGCGGCTGGGACGCGGCGCGGCGGTCGTGATCCTGTCCGACGGCTGGGATCGCGGCGACCCGGAGCTGCTTGAGTCCGAGATGGCGCGGCTGCGCCGTGCGGCGCACCGGCTCGTGTGGCTCAACCCGCTCGCGGCGCACCCCGACTACGAACCGCTGACGCGCGGGATGCGCGCGGCGGTCCCCCATACTGACGAGTTGCTGGCCGGCAACTCGCTCGCCTCACTGGAGCAACTGGCTGAGATATTGGAGGAGATGTGAACGACGTTCTGCCCGATCTGAACAAGTGGATCGATCGTGGCGACCGGTTTGCGCTCGCGACCGTCGTCGCCGTCAAGAAGTCGGCGCCGCGGCCGCCGGGCGCGAAGATGGCCGTCAACGAGGACGGCGAGATCATCGGCGCCGTTTCGGGCGGCTGCGTCGAGGGCGCGGTGGTCGAGATCGCCGACGAGGTGCTGCGTGGCGCGCCTCCGCGGCTAGTCCATTTCGGGATCGCCGACGAGCAGGCATGGGACGTAGGTCTGCCGTGCGGCGGCGAGATCGACGTCTGGATCCAGGAGTACAGGCCCGGCCGGTTCACGGAGATCGCCAATGCCGGCGGTCGGGCGGCCGAGGTGACGCTGCTCGAGGGCGACGACGCCGGCGCCAAGGTGCTGTTCGAGGAGGATGGGACCCAATCGGGCACGCTCGGTTCGCCGGAGCTCGACTCCCAGGCCCGGCGGTCTGCACAGGAGCTGCTGTGGGCCGAGACGTCCGAGCTCCAGGGGCTGACGTTCGTCGACGTGATCGGGCCGGCGCCGCGGCTGATCATGTTCGGCGCGGTCCCGATCGCGGCCGCGCTGTGCACGCTTTCGCGCGCGGCGGGCTGGCGGCCGTTCGTCGTCGATCCGCGGACCCGATTCGCGACCCAGGACCGGTTCCCGGATGCCGAGCAGGTGTTTGCGGCGTGGCCCGACGAGGCGTTCGCGTCGCTAGGTGGCATCGACCCGGCCACCTCGATCGTCGTCCTGACCCACGACCCGAAGCTCGACGACGCTGCGCTGGTGATCGCGCTGCGTTCGCCGGCCCGGTTCATCGGCGCGATGGGCTCACGCCGCGCGCAGGAGGCGCGCCGTGAGCGGCTGCTCGCGGCCGGCCTCGACGACACCGAGTTGGCCCGCATGTCGGCCCCGGTCGGCCTCGACCTGGGCGCGTTGAGCGCCGAGGAGACCGGGCTGTCGATTCTGGCCGAGGTCGTCGCAACGCGCCACGGGCGCGACGGCGGGCGGCTGTCGACGGCCCGGGGGCGGATCCACGAGGTGCCCGCTTGAGCCGGTCATGATCTGCGGGCTGGTGCTGGGAGCGGGCGCGGGGGTCCGCTTCGGTGGCGATCAGTCGAAGCTGCTGGCGCTGGTCGACGGGCGACCGGTGCTGGAATGGGCGGTGCGGGCGCAGTGCTGTGTCGCGTCGTTGGAGCGCGTCGTGGTGGTCGTCGGCTCGCGGTCCGATGAGGTGCTGGCCGCGGTCGACTTCGGCCGCGCGGAACCGGTCGTGTGCCCGGACTGGCCGAGCGGCCAGTCGGCGTCGCTGCGCTGCGGCCTGCGCGAGCTCGCCGGCGCGTCGAAGGTCGTCGTCACGCTCGGCGACGAGCCGCTGATCACGCCCGCGGTCGTGGAGCGGTTCGCCGCTGCGCAGGGCGGTACACGGGCGGTGTATGACGGCCGGCCGGGTCATCCCGCGGTGCTCGGGCCGGATGAGCTTTTGGCGCTTACGTCGCTCAGCGGCGATCGCGGTGCGCGCGATCTGCTGCACGGCGGACCGACAATCGAGGTTGGGCACCTATGCTCGGGCCGCGACGTCGACACCCCTGACGATCTGGAGGCAATCCGCGATGAAGCTAGAACAGTCATTTGAGGTCCCCGCTCCGCTGGAGCGGGTCTGGGAGGCGCTGGTCGACGTCGAGCGCGTCGCCCCATGCCTCCCGGGCGCCGCGGTCACCGGGCGCAACGACGACGGCAGCTACAACGGCACCTTCAAGGTCAGGATCGGCCCGACGTCGGCCTCCTACAGCGGCAAGCTGGCGATGGAGAACATCGACGAGGCCGCTCACACGGCGACGATGGAGGCCAAGGGAACCGACAGGCGCGGCCAGGGCGGCGCCAGCGCGACGATCGTCTCGTCGCTGTCCGACCCCGGCAACGGCTCGACGCGAGTCGAGGTCGTGACCGACTACCACATCACGGGCAAGCTGGCGCGCTTCGGGCGCGGCGGGATGATCGAGGACATCTCCAACAAGCTGCTGGGCGACTTCGCCAAGTGCCTGCAGACGTCGTTGGCCGGCGCTCCGGCTGCACAGGCTCCGGCCCCAGAGCCGCCGGCCGCGGAGGCTCCGGCCTCGGAGCCGCCGGCCGCAGAGGAGCCGGCCCCGGCCGCGCCGGCTCCGCAGGCGCCTGCCTCGGAGGACAAGTCCGACGCGGCGGCGCAACCTCCGCCGCCCCCTCCGCCGCCCACGCCGCAGCCGAACCAGCCGGTCGCCGAGAGTGAGCCGGTCCAGGGACTGTCGTTGATCGGCTCAGTCCTGTGGGGTCGGGTGAAGCGCAACCCGGCTCCGCTCGTGGCGCTCGTACTCGGCTTCCTGCTGGCGCTGCGCGTGCTCCGCCGTCGCAGCTAGCTCGGGCCGCCGCTCGTGCGGACCGCGCCGGAACCGGGGCCGCTGGCGCGGTTGATCCGCGCGCGGGCGCTGGCGCGT
>JBKQJQ010000360.1:0-4142 GCA_052147875.1 Solirubrobacteraceae bacterium
ACGGCGCCTCACCGCGTGCCAAAGCGCCCGCGAGCCCGTCAGCTAACTCCGTAGGCGCCCGGTCGAAAGTACTCAGGAGGTCCTCGGTTTGAGGCCTGAATTCACGCTGCGCAAGAAGCGCTCAGTATATGTAGCAATCGTAACGATCATGCTGGCTGTACCGGCCTCGGCCTACGCCCTGACCGGTCCAGTCTCCGATACCAACGCAGACCCGGCTTTGACCCGGGCCAACGCGGGCACGGTCCAGTCCTCGAGGAGCGTCTCGCACGCCGCCGTGGCGACTCGGGTCAGGGTCAACCGGCGCTCGCACGAGGCGCTCGCCGGCAGCCCGGTCGTGATCCGGGGCCGTGTGGTCCCGGCTCGGGCGCGGCGCTGGGTCCGCCTGCAGGGCCACTTCGCCGACGGCTGGCACACGCTGGCCAACACCCGGACCGGCTCCCAGGGCGGCTTCGAGCTGCGTTTTCACGCGATCAGTGGCGTGCAGCGCCGCCTGCGCGTGTCGCTGATGGCCCCCGGCAACAGGGCCCGGTCGACCGTGCCCGCGGGCCTGCTCAGCGTATACAGGGAGAGCATCGCCTCGTGGTACTACGACGCCGGCAACACCGCATGTGGATTCCACGCCGGTCTCGGCGTCGCCAACCGTAGCCTTCCCTGCGGCACCAAGGTCCGCCTCCGGTATGGCGGACACTCGGTGACGGCGACCGTCGACGACCGCGGACCGTACGTCGGCGGACGTAATTGGGACCTCAATCAGAGCACGGCTGCCGCGCTTGGATTCGGCGGTGTCGGGACGGTTTGGGTCTCGCAGTAGCCGTCTGGACGGTCACCTAGCCTCCGCAGCGATGCCGGGTCGCTGCATCGCCCATCTCGACATGGACGCGTTCTATGTCTCGGTCGAGTTGGGGCGGCGCCCGGAGCTGCGGGGGCAGCCGGTGATCGTGGCCGGCAGCGGCCCCCGCGCGGTGGTGACCACCGCGTCCTACGAGGCCAGGCGCTTCGGGGTGGGCTCGGCGATTCCCGCATCGCGGGCTCGGAGACTGTGTCCCGACGGTATTTACCTGACGCCGGACTTCGCCTACTACCGCGATATCTCGCGCAAGGTGATGAAGGTCGTGCGGGCGTCTGCCCCGTCGGTCGAGGTGATCGGTCTCGACGAGGCATATCTCGACCTGACCGGGATGCCGGCGCCGCGCGCCGAGATGCGGCGTCTGGCGCTCGCGATCGACCGGAAGACGCAACTCGGCTGCTCGATCGGGATCGGCCCTAACAAGCTGGTGGCGAAGGTCGCCTCGGACGCCGAGAAACCGCGCGGGTTCGTGGTGCTGACGCGCGAGCAGGCGCGCGATAGGTTCGCCGGCCAGCGCTGCGGCCTGATCCCCGGGATCGGGCCCAAAACGGCCGAGCGACTGCGCTCCTGCGGGCTGCAGACGCTCGGTCAGCTCGCGGCCGCGGCGCCTGATCAGCTGGCGGCCCGGTTCGGGACCCGGTTTGCCGCCGAGCTCCAGCGCCGCGCGAGGTTCGAGGACGAATCGCCGGTCACCGAGGAGCGCAAGGTGATCTCCGAGTCACGCGAGACGACATTCGACTACGACGTCACCGGCCTCGATGCGCTCGAGCCGATACTGGCCGAGCTGGTCGCGCAGCTGTGCACCGCGCTGGAGCGTCAGTCGCGCGGCGGGCGAACGGTCGGCATCAAGGTCCGGCTCGATGACTTCTCGACCCACACCCGGGCTCGCACGCTGCCCGACCCGGTCGGCACCGTGGACCGCATCGGTCCTGTGGCGCTCGAACTGCTGCGGCGCTTTGCGCCTCCGCGCCCGGTACGGCTGCTGGGGGTGCGAGTGGCGGGACTCGTCGACTCGGCGCAGCAGCTGACGCTGGCGCTCTGACGGTCTCTAATAAAGAGCGGCCGCCAGCCGGCGGCGCGACTCGCGCGCGAGCGGGTTCTCCACGCCAAGCTCGTCGAGGATCCCGACGACGATCCGGCGGATGTCGTCGCGACTCCCGTCGGCATCCGCAAGCAAGCCGATCAGGAGATCGAGCGCGCGCTCGTGGTCGCCGGCGTCGAGCGCCGCAAGCGCCCGCTGCAACTCGGGCTGGGGACCGGCCTGCTCGAGCGTGATCCGCGCCTTGAGGCCGTCGGCCGCGAAGCTCCCGGCGACCTCCTTGAGCAGCGCGAGCGCGGCGTCGTCGTCGCCGCGCTCGTGCAGCAGCCGCGCGAGCGGAACCGCGGCGTCGGCGCGCGACGGGTCGATCTCGACCGCGTGGCGCAGCGACTCCTCGTCGCCGAGCGCGACGAGCTCATCAGCCTCCGAGGGACCGAGCGCGTCGAGGAACGCCTCGACCGAGGGTGGCGGCAGCGCGCCGACGAACTCTGACACCAGCTGGCCGTCGCGAAACGCCTTGACGGCCGGGATTCCCTGGATCCTGAACGTCTGCGCCACGACCGGGTTGGAGTCAACGTCGAGCTTTGCCAGCTCGACCTTGCCGGCACGCGCTGCGACCGCCTTCTCGAGCACCGGACCGAGCTGCCGGCAGGGGGCACACCATTCAGCCCAGAAGTCGACCACGACCGGCACCTCGTGCGAGCGGTCGATTACCGCGGTCTGGAAGTTGCTGTCGGTTACATCCATCACGTTTGATGGTAGCCACGCCGTCAGCACGGCCGGTCGCGATCGTGTAGACAAAGCCGGATGGCCGAATTCGAGCTCGAGCGCGACGGCGTCCGGCTGTCGGGCGATGACTCCGGCGGCGCCGGCCCGTCGGTAGTCCTCCTGCACGGCCTGACCGCCACTCGACGCTATGTAGTGATGGGCTCGACGTCGCTCGAGCGCTCGGGGCACCGGGTGATCGCCTACGACGCTCGCGCCCACGGCCGCTCCTCGGCGGCGGTGGCTCCTGATCAGTACGGCTACGAGCAGCTCGGGCTCGATCTCGAAGCAATCGTCGACGGACGCGGCGTCGGCCAGGCCGTGCTGGCTGGGGCTTCGATGGGCGCCCACACGCTGCTGTGGCTCGCCCTGCAGCGGCCCGAGCGGGTGCGGGGGCTGGTCGTCGTAACGCCGGCCTACGAACCGGGGGACTACGACGACCCAGCGCGCCTCGCCCGCTGGGACGCGCTTTCGCACGGGCTGCGGACGGGCGGCGTCGAAGGCTTCATGAAGGCCTACGGCGAGCCGCGCGTGCCAGCACGATGGCGCGAAACCGTGCTCAAGGTGATCCGCCAGCGACTCGCGCTCCACGAGCATCCCGAGGCGCTCGCCGACGCGCTGCGCTGGGTGCCGCGCTCACGACCGTTCGATTCGGTTGCAGAGCTCGGCGCGATCGCGGTCCCGACCGTGGTCGTGGCCAGCAACGACGAGGCCGACCCGGAGCACCCGCGGGCGGTGGGGGAGGCGTACGCGGAGGCAATCGGTGGCGCGCGATTCATGGCCGACGAGCCTGGCCGTTCCCCGCTCGCCTGGCAGGGCAGTCAGCTATCGCGGGTGATCGCCGGGGTTGTGAGCGAGTCGCGCGTGTGACACCCGCGCTCGGCGCGCGGTATCGTACATTTGTCCACGTTTTGAGCTGTTCGCTCAAGGGAACGAGAAGACAGAGATGAACTGGCCGCTGTTCATCAACTTGATTGAACTCGAGGTGACGCTCCTCGCGTTCGCCGGTATCGTGATCTGGACCATTCGCATCTTCAGGAGAGGCGTCTGGCGCTAGGGGCGTGCGGCCGCCTTGAGCGGGCGGCAACCGGAGTCGACTACGCTCGTGCCTCGATCGCGGCGTTGACTGAGGCCGGATATTCCGGCTCATTGCTGGTCCGGGAGCTGGGGGTCAAGCAAGGTTCGCGCGTGACCCTGGTCGGGGCGCCGGAGGGGTTTGAGGACACCCTGGTCAAGCTTCCCGACGCCGTTTCGATCAGCCGCCGCCTGCGCAAGTCCAGTGACGTGATCGTCGCCTTCAATACCCGCAGCGCGGAGCTCAAGCGTCGCTTGCCCGCACTCCGCTCAGCGCTCGCCTACGACGGCGGCCTGTGGCTGGCCTGGCCCAAGCGCGCCTCGGGCATCGACACCGACCTCGGAGAAGGCATCGTGCGCGAGCACGGGCTCGCGCACGGCCTGGTCGACAACAAGATCTGCGCGATCGACCAGACC
>JBKQJQ010000361.1:0-5327 GCA_052147875.1 Solirubrobacteraceae bacterium
GACCAACGGTGACACCATCCGCTTCGCCAACGCGCGCGACGCAGCCGAGTCCCAGCGGGATGCTCGGATCATCCAGAAATCCCGCGCCGCTGCCGGCGACCGGGTCGATGTGGCTCCGCTTGATCAGAGCTTCCCCAAGTCTCGTGGTCTGCCAGCGTACGGCAACATCTCCATCGTCCAGGTCGTCGACCAGCGGTTTCCGTGGATCTACAACGAGGACGGGGATATCGGGTTCAATTTCCACGACT
Source organism: Solirubrobacteraceae bacterium (assembly GCA_052147875.1). GTDB lineage: Bacteria > Actinomycetota > Thermoleophilia > Solirubrobacterales > Solirubrobacteraceae > Palsa-465. The sequence continues at coordinate 249 of JBKQJQ010000361.1, forward strand.
ACACCACGGGGATCGCCAATGGGATCGAGCGGGCCGTGCCGATCGCAGCGTGCCTTCGGCCGCACCCCTGAGGCGCGACCGCACGAGTTGCTCCGGATCCGACCCCGGCTCATCACCCAAGAAAAGGCCCGAAACCTCGCGGTTCCAGGTCTTCTGAGCAGCGCGCCCGGAGAGATTCCGGTCAGCGTACAACCGGCTGATGTGGTCGTGTCCCAACCACGGACGCGACCGGCCTGCCTCTTCCTGTCCGTAGTCCGGCGTGATCGGGACCCCACCCCGCAGACGACCGGTTTGTGACGACCGCCAGCTCGCCATCGGAGTCGCCCGGTTTAGAACGCGGATCCTGCAGGCACTCGCTCCCGAGCCCCTGGACACTGCCGGAGTCTTCAGGTGGTCAGGTGGGGCAGGACGTCGGTCGCGAAGCGCTGAATGGATTGCCGCACGGCTTTGGAATCGCTGTCGAGCGAGCCCGGAACGATGATCAGTCGTTTGATGCCACAGGCGCTGATCTCGGTCAGGCGGTCGCCGACTTCCTGCGGGGGTCCGGCGATGGCGAAACTGTCGATGAACTCGTCGTCGAGTTGTTGGGCGATGGTGGCGCTAGCTTCTCCGTGGTGGTTCTTGTGGTAGCTGGCGGCGGCGTTGCGTACCGCTTGCCTGGTTGGCTCTGAGAGCCCTGCCGCTTTGTCAGCTCCGGAGGAGAAGCGCGCGAACGTGGCGACGCTGCCTCGGACTAGCTCGCGGGCGCGTTCACGGTCCGAACCCACTGCGACGTTGACATAGGCGCCGACCGTGAGACTGGGTGGTCCGGCGTGGCGGGCGGTCGCGACGCCGCGGCGTAGCCGTTCGAGCTCCGCTCCGACCGTGAGGTCGACACCCTCGGCGTGCCGTGCGGCGGCCTGGATCGTGCGAGCCCCGGTTGCCGCGACGTGCACGGGCACCTTTGGCAGGTCGCTGCCGTGTAGCCAGCGAATCGCGCTGGTCGTCCCGTTCTCCAGCGGTACCTGGTCACCTCGCAGGAAGCCCTGAAGCATTTTCAGGGCGTGCTCGAACTCCATAACTGAAAGACGGGTGCACCCGATTTGACTCAGTGCCGAGTCGCCCTGCGCAAACCCGAGTGTCACTCGCCCACGGGTCTCTGTCTGCAGCGTCGCCGCGGCCGAGGCGGTCACGGCAATGTGTCGGGTGACGGGATTCGTCACGCCCGGTCCGAGCCGCAGACGCGAGGTCGCGGCGCCCGCGAGCGCAAGCTCGACCCAGATGTCGCCGGTCAGGTTCTGGCTGTCGGCGACCAACAATCCCGCGAAGCCCCACTGCTCCGCACGCTGAGCGAGCTCCGCGACTCGCCCTGGGAACGAGAAGGCGTGCAGCCAGAGTTCCATGTCGTGGATCATCGTGGATCCGGCGTCCGCTGTGGATCGAGTGTTGGGAAGTTCCCGGAGTATCCGTGACCGGTCTCGGACTCTGACCTCGTCGGAGAGGGACGGCTGCAGCCAGTCGATTATCCGTGTCTGCTCGTCGGCGGCGTCCGCTCCCCGAGACCACCAACAAGAATTTCGTGAACCGCGTGGTCGTCGGCAGCGCCACCGCCGACCCCAAGCGCGCGAACAACGTCTCCAGCGCCACGATCAAGATCCTCGTTCCGCCCTCGCCCCCCGTCGCGTGCGGATCACGGTTCAATCCTGCCGCTCACGCCGCATGCTGACCCAAACGGACTCGCGAGCTTCGGGACGCTCGCGGGCGCCCGGTAGCCCGCGGCCAAGGACACTCCCTGGGCGCCGCAGAGTTTCGGAGGCCGCACGGTGAGGTCTGATCGCGTCCGCGAGAATGCTCAGGCTAGTCTCTGTCTGTGGAGACTCGAGCGGCCCGGCGGCGGGGCGTGCTTTTGCGTGTTCCGCCTATCGGTGTCCTCTGGCCGATCTTGGCCGTGCTTGTCGCGCTTTACGCTGCCCATCAGGGCCTTGGGCTGGGAGGGCGAGGCGTTGACGGCCTCTTCGATGACTGGATCAACAATGTGCTGCTGTGGTGCGCTGCGGTCGCCTGCCTCGTGGGAGCGTTGCGCGCAAGCCGGAGCCGCGCGGCGTGGCTGTTGGTCGCTCTCGCGCTCGCGAGCTGGGCTGTCGGCGACACGGTCTGGAGCATTCGCTTCGGGGTCGCCGCGGCAGCACCGTCGACGAGCATTTCAGACGTTTTCTGGCTCGCCTGGTATCCGCTGATCGTCGCGGCGCTAGTGCTGGTGGTCCGCGACCGGGTCCCTGGCTTCGAGCTGCACCGCTGGATCGACGGCGTCGCGGTGATGCTGCTCCTTGCGACGCCCTGGGTGGCACTGGTCCTGCAGCCGGTCGCGGAGCACTCGACCGCCACGGGGCTGGCCGTTGTGCTCGACTTTGCATATCCGCTGGGCGACGCGGTTCTCGTCGGGGCGGTCCTCGGCGTGTTTGCGCTGATGGCCTGGCGCCCGGGTCGGATGTGGCTGGCGCTAGGTGTCGCGCTAGCGGTGATGGGGGTTGCCGACGCGATCTATTCGGTGCAGGCCCTGGGGCACGCTCATGACCGGGGCGTCTACGATGCGGCATGGGCGGGCGCGGCCATTCTGGTCGCCTACGCGGCCTGGCAACCGCACCCCGGTCGACTCGAGCGGCGAGAGGTGACCGGGTGGTCGGCGATCGCCCTCGCGATCGCGGCCCAAACCCTAGCCATCTCGATCCAGATCTACGCCATCTTCGACGAGATCCCACGGAGCGAGCGCATCCTGACCGTGATCGTGCTGGTGATTGGCACGATCCAGATCGTGGTCAGTCGGCCTCGCCCGCGATCCGACTCTCGGGCGCAGCGGGACGCTCCAAGCTTGCCTGCGTCGATGACCACCTCTGACCGGCGAGATACCTCGGGGGCGAACACCGCGGCGCCCAAAGCCAACTAACCAAGCGAGCCGCGCAATCTTCCCAGCGGCTTCGTTACCGCTTCGGGCAATGTCTTGCATCTCTTTCGTGTGATGCTGGCGGTCGATAGCGAGCCAGCACGGATGACGGCAGTGCTCCATGACGTCCTCGAGGGGCACCCCGCGACCCGCCCGCTGGTTCGGACGCCACGGGTCTGCGGTGCTCGCCGGCGACGCTGCCCGGCTATCCCCCGTGGCGCGGAGCCGCCAAACAAGTTGAACCGCTACCTAATCTAAGCTGCGCCGACCGTGAATGAGAGGCGGAGGACGCGATGGAAGCTCACGAGGCGCTCGAACGCTTCGAGAAGGTGGTCGAGGGCCACGAGGAGTCCGACGGAGGAGGGGGAAAGCTTGCTCGGACCGCGGCGGCCGTCGTGGCGGTGCTCGCGGCGTTTCTGGCAATAGCCACGTACCTAGGCAACCAGGCCACTACGGGGGTCATCACCGACGAGACCAAGAGTGCCGACACACAAGCTCAGTTTGACGCCAATGACATCAAGACGATCGTCGCCGGCTCTGACGCGGTCCTGCTGCGCGTCGTTGGCACCGGCAATCCAAAGGAAGCCGCGGCAGTTACCAAAGCCGAGGAGCTCGAGAGCCGCGTGCAACAAGAGTTTACTCCAACTGACCGACGGTTATCGGCGAAAATCACCACCGACGAGAGCAACCGTAGTCGAGCGGAGCAGCGCCACAAGCGCTACGCCGTGTCTGAGATTGCACTGCAGGTCGCAATCGTCCTTGCGGGCATCTCGATCCTGGCGCGCCGGAAGTGGCTGTTGGGTTGCGGCGTCTTGTTGGGCGCAGTTGGGGTGGCATTCCTGATCGCAGGGCTCGCCTACTAGCGGCAAGTGGGGCACGCCTTCGTCGTCTCGTTCGTCGCCGACCGCACACGTCCCCGTACCTGCCGCTTTGGGCTTACTGGCGGCAGCGACTGACGACGAAAGAGGTGCGAACATACGTTCGTGCGCTCGTTCTCGTTCACGGTTACCGAGCATGATCCGGAGCGGCCCTGGATCGTGACCGGCGTGGACCGGCGGTCGGTCGAGCTCGAGGACGACGTGGACTTCTTCGCTTGGGCAGCGCAGAGGTGGCCGGCGGAGCGGTTTACGGTTCAGTTGGACCCGTGGGAGCTGTCCCGCTCGCTGTCTTAATGGCCGCGAGTCCTGATTCAGATGCCTGACGTGGTCAGCGGGCCGACTACGAGAGTGCTGATCTCGATCCAAGGCGGCAGCGCCGCCCTGCGTTCCGGTCAACAGAGGCCCGGGATAAGGAACTGTGAGTCGCGCCCGTTCGACAAGAGCCCGCTCCGTGAGCCAGGTTCCGGCTCGGATTCCTAAGCTGGCGCGCCGAGGCGTGCGGTCTAGCTTCGCCTCGATATCCACGCGATCAGCACCGCCCCCACAAGTACGGCTATCACGAAGAGCAGCCCGAGGCCATGTCCTAGGAGTGCCACGCGGAGCCCGACCGATCCGAGGAAGAAGATGATGACGAGGATCGCGGTGATCCGGACGACTACCTTGTCGGCAATACGGCTGGACATGCGGTCGAGGTCGCGGTCCCGGTCCCGGTCGGTCATTTGAGTCCCCCAAGCCACGCCGTCCGCCGGTGGGTGTCTAGCCAGTTGATCACGCGCCTGGTCATCGATCTCTCCCGGCGTTGAAAGCAGCTGTTGTCGCGACAGACGCTAACGGGCGCGTTATCGACGGTTCGGAACGAAACTTGAGCGAGCGGGCCGCATCTAAGCTGCGAACTGCTCGGAGCTCTGCAGCGGCTTACAGAGTCGACGCAGGAGCTGGTCGATGCGTTGCGCACGGAGCGAGCGTAAGCGACCTGGGCGCGCGGCCCGCGCGAGCGGGATATCGCGATCCTCGACGCAAACACCGGGGCGGGAAGGGGCCCCGAGATCGCTGAAGTGGCGGGCCCCGCCCGCCACAGGCCCACACGTGTCGCCAGTCAGCTAGCGGATCGCGATTAGACCGGGCAGCGGCTCGCTGCGATCCGCCCCTTGCGGACCGGCGCGCCCGGGCAGATAATCGCTGCTGGGAAGCGCCGACGACAGCAGACGAATAGAGGCTCGATGGGGTTCATGCGCAAGGCGTTTTTCCTGGGGACCGTCGGACTGTCAGGCGCAGTCGGGG
>JBKQJQ010000362.1:0-6377 GCA_052147875.1 Solirubrobacteraceae bacterium
GGTGGCGGGGGCAACGGCGGTGGCGGGGGCAACGGCGGTGGCGGGGGCAACGGCGGTGGCGGGGGCAACGGCGGTGGCGGGGGCTACGGCGGCGGCGGTGGCGGGGGCTACGGCGGTGGCGGGGGCAGCGGCGGTGGCGGGGGCAACGGCGGCGGCCATGGCAACGGTGGCGGCAGCGGCCACGGGGGCCACTGAGCCGAGCCACGACTCTCGCCCGACCCAGCGGGCGAGCCTGATCCAGCACCACAGCCGCCCGGTTCAGCGGGTGCGCAAAGCCCTGCGCACGAACGCCAGGCTGACCGCCTGCAGTTCCTTATCGTGCTGGATCGAGCGGTGGTGTCCGCCCGGCACCTCGATCAGCCGGCTCGACGGCGCCTGCAGCACCCCGGCGAGCTCGCGCGAGTGCTCGACCGGGATCTGCTCGTCGCCGCGCGCGTGCAGCAGCAGGATCGGGACCGACAGCGATGCGACGACCGGCTGCAGGTCGCCGGCCGCCAGCAGCTTCAGCAGGGCTGGCACGTCCCCGTCGAACCGCAACGAACGGCGTTCGAGGCCGCGCCGCAGCTCGGCCGGGCTCGCTGGGCAGATCGCAACGACCGCGCCGGCCTGCGCGTCGGCGGCCGCGCGCAGCGCGAGGTAGCCGCCGAGGCTTGACCCTCGCAGCGCGACCGCCCGGTGGCCGAGCTCGCGTCGCAGCAGCGCGACCATCGCGACCACGTCCTGCACCGCCCGGCCGTCCAGCGGTCCGTCGCTTTCGCCGTGGCCGCGCTGATCGAATGACAGCGCGGCAAGCCCCTGCGCAGTCGCCGCCCGCGCGAAGTCGTAGTGACTCTCCTTGGCCGATCCGGCGCCGTGGACGACCACGATCCCTGCGGTTGGCTCTCGTTCGGCCGGCAGCCAGAGCGCATAGCTGAGCCCGTCCTCGTGCCCCGTCCGCGCCGGGCGCTCCGGCACCACAGTTCTGGAGCCACCTGCCCTCACGCCTCAGACCATATCTTTCTGTGTCCCGTGAACACCAGCATCGCCACCTCACTCTCACATGTGCTCCATGTGCTCCCGCTCGGTACGCGCGTGAATGAGCGCGGCCGACTCGAGTTCGGCGGCTGCGACGCGATCGAGTTGGCGAACGAGTTCGGCACCCCGGCCTACATCGTCGTCGAGGACGACCTCCGCGCGCGCGCCCGTTCGTTCGTGCAAGCCGTGTCAGCGCGGCACGATGACTTCGACGTCCTGTTTGCCTCTAAGGCGTTTCCGTGCACGGCCGTCTACCGCGCGCTTGCGGAAGAAGGGCTGGCGTGCGACGTCGCCTCGGGCGGCGAGCTCGCGCTCGCGCTGGCGGCCGGCTTCGATCCGCGCCGCACTTACCTGCACGGCAACGCGAAGTCGGTCACGGAGCTGCGCGAGGCGCTCAGGGCGCGGGTCGGACACGTCGTAATCGACTCACTCGACGAGCTCGACCGGCTCGCTGCGGTGGCCGCCCAGCTGCGCCAGCGTCAGGAGGTCCTGATCCGCGTCACCCCGGACGTCGCCGGCGACACTCACAGCAAGATCTCGACCGGGCAGGCGGACTCAAAGTTCGGTTTCTCGATCGACCATGCGCACGACGCGATCGCGCGGCTAGCACGCAGCGAGTGGCTCGAACTCGTGGGATTGCACTTCCACATCGGTTCGCAGATCTATGACCTCGAGCCGTTCCGGGAGGCTGTCCGGGCGATCGCGCCGCTGGGCGAGTTTCCCGTCTACAACCTCGGCGGTGGCCTCGGCGCTGCCTACACCGCCGACCAGCATCCGCCGACCGCCAAGCAATACGTTGACGCGATCGTCGACGTGATGCATGCCGAGATCGGCGCCGACAGGCGCTTGCTGCTCGAGCCCGGGCGCGCGTTGGTCGCCAATTCGACGGTCACCCTGTATACGGTCCAGACCGTGAAGCGCAATGTCTCCACATGGGTCGCCGTCGACGGCGGCATGTCCGACAACCTGAGGCCGATGCTCTACGACTCGAGATATGAGGCACTGATCGCCGATCGCCCGTTCGCCGGCGGCGGCGAGCTGTGCCAGCTGGCGGGCAAGCACTGCGAGTCGGGCGACGTGATCGTCCGCGACGTCGAGCTGGTCGAGCCGCGGGCGGGCGATGTGATCGTCACGCCCGCCACCGGCGCCTACGGGTACTCGCTCGCCAACAACTACAACGGCGTTCCGCGCCCGCCTGTGATCTTCTGCCGCGACGGGTCGGCGACGGTCGCCGTCCGGCGTGAGACCTACGCCGACCTGATGAGCCGGGACGTGGCGCCGTGAGCTTTCGGGTCGGGCTGCTGGGGTATGGGACGGTCGGCGGCGCGTTCGCGACGCTGCTGCCCCAGCACGCCGACCGGATCGAGCGGATCACCGGTCTGCGCCCCGAGCTGTCGGGCGTGCTGACGCGCACCAGCGGCTCGTTCGACGAGATCCTCGAGAGCTCGGATCTGATCGTCGAGCTGATCGGCGGTCTGGAGCCGGCGCGCGACTACCTGCTGCGGGCGATGCGCGCGGGGCGCCACGTGGTGACCGCCAACAAGCAGCTGCTCTCCCACCACGGCGAGGAATTGTGGGACCAGGCGCGCGAGAATGGCGTTCAGCTGCGCTTCGAGGGTGCCGTCGCGGGCGTCGTGCCGGTGATTCGCGTCCTCCAGGAATCGCTTGCCGGGGCGACGATCGAGCGCGTCCACGGGATCGTCAACGGGACCACGAACTTCATCCTGACTGAGATGGCGCGCACCGGCGCGACGTTCGAGCAGGCGCTCGCTGAGGCGCAGCGCCTGGGTTATGCCGAGGCCGACCCGTCGGAGGACGTCGACGGTCGCGACGCCGCGGCGAAGATGGCGATCATCGCCCGGCTCGCATTCGAGACCCCCGTCCACATCGACCAGGTCCGCTATGAGGGGATCGAGCACATCCAGCCCGACGACCTCGAGTACGCGCGCGATCTGGGTCTCGGGCTCAAGCTGATCGGGACCGCCGAGCGCGTCGGGGAACGTGCCCTGTCGGTCTGCGTCTACCCGGCATTCCTGTACCCAGGTCATCCGCTGGCGTCTGTCAACGGGCCGTTCAACGCAGTCACCGTCGAGTCCGAGGCGATCACGGAGATCACGATGTCGGGACCCGGAGCGGGCGGGCCCCAGACGGCGTCGGCGGTGCTCGGCGACGTGATCAGCGCGATGATCCCGCCGGCCTCGACGCCGCCGGCGACCGAGCGCCTCGAGATCGTCCAGGACGTCGTCAGCGCCTTCTATATGCACCTCGAGGTTGCCGACGAGCCGGGTGTGCTGGCTCAGGTGGCGCAGGTGCTCGCGCTCCAGGACGTGTCGGTCAAGTCGGTCGTGCAGAAGGGCATGCGCGACCAGGCGCGGCTGGTGATGGTCGTCCACCCGGTGCTCGAGTCGCGGTTCGCGGCCGCGATGGATCTGATCGCGGCGCTCGACATCTTGCGCGCGCCGCCGCGCGCGATCCGGGTGATCGAGGAGGAGTTCGGCTAGCCGCTTCTAATACGATCCGCGGCCGCATGAGAGCGATCCAGATCGTCGATCTGAGCGGGCCTACGACCGCGCTCCAGGCTGCGAACCTGCCTGAGCCCGAGGCGACGCACCCGATGACCCCGGGCAGCGGTGTCTTGGTCGACGTCCGCGCGGCCGGGGTCTCGTTCCCGGAGCTGCTCCAGACGCGCGGCGAGTACCAGTACAAGCCCGAGCTGCCGTTCGTCCCGGGGAGCGAGGTCAGCGGCGTCGTCCGGGAGGCCTCCGGCGACGCGTCCGTCAAGCCGGGCGACCGGGTCGCGGCGTTCTGCGGCCAGGGCGGATTCGCCGAGGTGGTCGTCGCGCCGACCTACTTCACCTTCAAATTGCCCGACCGGCTCGACTTCGCGCAGGGCGCCGCGCTGGTCCTCAATTACCACACGGCCTACTTCAGCCTCACGCTCCGCGGGCGCCTGCAAGCAGGCGAGACGGTGCTGGTCCATGGCGCGGCGGGCGGCGTCGGGACCGCAGTGCTCCAGGTCGCCAAGGGGCTCGGGGCGACCACGATCGCGGTCGTGTCCACTGACGAGAAGGCGGCGGTCGCCGTCGAGGCCGGCGCCGACCACGTGCTGCGGTCCGGCGACTCGTGGAAGGACCAGGCCAAGGAGATCTCAGGCGGCGGCGTCGACCTGGTGATCGACCCGGTCGGCGGCGACCGCTTCACGGACAGCTTGCGCTCGCTGCGCGAGGGCGGCCGCGTGGTGGTCGTCGGATTTACCGCCGGCTCGATCCCGGAGGTCCGCGTCAACCGGCTGCTGCTCAACAACACCGAGGTGATCGGTGCCGGCTGGGGCGCCGGGGTGCTCACCCACCCCGAGCGCACGAGGGAGATCGGCCGGGCACTCGACGAGCTGATCGAGGCGGGCCACGTCGCTCCGGTGGTCGGAGCCAGGTTCCCGCTCGAGCGTGCCGGCGAGGCGCTGCAGCTGATCGACGAGCGCGGCGCGACCGGCAAGGTCGTGCTCGACGTCAGTTGACTTCCACTCTCTGACATTCTCCGGCCAGCTATGTCCGGCCTGATCGAGCGCTACCGGGAGCGATTGCCGTTCACCGCCGACGACCCGATCGTTTCGCTGGGCGAGGGGTCGACCCCGCTCGTGCTGGCGCCGCGCCTGTCCGAGCGCGTCGGTGTGGAGGTTTGGTGCAAGCTCGAGGGGCTCAACCCGACGGGCTCGTTCAAGGACCGCGGGATGACGTGCGCGGTCTCGGCCGCCGTCCGCGAGGGGGCCGAGACGGTCGTCTGCGCCTCGACTGGTAACACCGCCGCGTCCGCGGCCGCCTATGCGGCGCGAGCCGGGCTGCGCTGTGCCGTGATCGTCCCCGAGGGCAAGATCGCGACCGGGAAGCTGGCCCAGGCGCTGATGCACGGGGCGCTCGTGATCGCGCTGCGCGCCAACTTCGATGTCGCACTGAAGCTCGTTCGCGAGCTGTCGGCCGCGCATCCGATCGCGCTGGTCAACTCGGTCAACGAGTTCCGGATCGAGGGCCAGAAGACGGCCTCGTTCGAGATCGCCGAGGCGCTTGACGACGAACTCGACGCCGTCTGCATCCCGGTCGGCAACGCGGGCAACGTGACCGCGTACTGGCGCGGCTTCGCGGAGCTGGGCCTGCGACCGCGGATGCTGGGCTTTCAGGCGGCCGGCGCTGCGCCGCTGGTGCTGGGCAGGCCGGTGCAGCAGCCCGAGACGATCGCCTCGGCGATTCGGATCGGCAACCCCGCCCGCTGGGAGGACGCGATGAACGCGATGACCTCCTCCGGCGGCGCCGTCCAGGCCGTCACCGATGAGCAGATCCTCGAGGCGTACGGAATGCTCGCCAGCACCGAGGGGATCTTCTGCGAGCCCGCGTCGGCGGCCAGCGTCGCGGGCCTGCTGGCTCACGGGGCCGGCGACGCCCGCCGGGTTGCCTGCGTGCTGACCGGCCACGGGCTCAAGGATCCGCAGACGGCGCTCGGGCAGGCGGGCGCGGTCGTGCCGTGCGAGGCCGAGCTGCCCGCGCTCGAGCGGGCGGTGCTCGGATGACTCTCGCGCGCCGGCGCCTGGTCCGCGTCCCCGCCTCGACCGCGAACCTCGGGCCGGGCTTCGACGTGCTGGCCGCCGCGCTGGCCTTGTACCTCGAGCTTGAGGTTGTGGAGACAGGCACGTTTGCCGTGCAGACCGAGCTCGATGTTCGGATTGACCGCAGCAACCTGGTCGTGCGGGCGTTCGAGCGCCTGCACCCAGCCGACGGCTTCGAATTCAGGATCAGCTCGCAGATTCCGCACAGCGGGGGACTGGGGTCCAGCGCCGCGGCGATCGTCGCCGGACTGCTGGCCGCCGATCATCTGTTCGAGCTCGACGCCGACGTGCTGGCCCACGCGACCGAGCTCGAGGGTCATCCCGACAACGTCGCGGCAGCGCTCGACGGCGGGTTCGTGATCTGCGATGGCCAGCGCGTGCACCGCTTCGAGCCGCCGATGGGGCTCGAGGCGGTGCTAGTCGTCCCGCGCGATCCCGTCAAGACGTGCCTCGCGCGCGAGGCGCTGCCGGAATCCGTGCCGCTCGCAGACGCCGCCTTCAATGTCGCCGCCGCCTCGATGCTCGTGCTCGGCCTCAGCACCGCTGACTGGGACCTGATCGCCGCTGGCCTGCGCGACCGCCTGCACCAGCCCTACCGGGCGGGGCTCTACCCGCGCTCGGCCGCGCTACTCGAGCGGGCACCCGAGCTGGGCGCGCTCGGCGCGACGATCTCCGGCGCCGGACCGGCCGTCATCTGCTGGTGTCACTACGAGCAGACCGCGGGGCTGGTCAGGGCCCTGCAGCGAGAGGCCGAGGGCTGGGCAGACGT
>JBKQJQ010000363.1:0-3147 GCA_052147875.1 Solirubrobacteraceae bacterium
GTTACCGGTCGGCGATTCAGGCGCATCTGCTGCCGGCGTTCGGTGAGCTGCCGGTCGAGGAGGTCACGACCGCCGCGATCGAGCAGTGGCTTGCCGGGTTCAGCGGGTCGGTGCGCTCGCGGAACAAGCTCCTGATCCAGCTGCACGGGATCCTCAGCCGGGCCCGCCGGGTCTACGGACTGCCGGGCAACGCGGCGGCGGAGGTCGAGAAGTTCTCGCAGCGCTCAAGTGGCGAGATCGAGGTGTTCTCACCCGAGGAGGTGTGGGCGCTTGTCCACGCCGCCGGGTCGGAGCAGGACGGGGCGGTGTTCCTGAGCGCGGCATTCACGGGGCTACGCATGGGGGAGCTGCTGGCCCTCCGGTGGCGCGACGTCGACTTCGCCAGGTCGACGATTCGAGTTCGGGCGAGCTACTACCTCGGCCAGCTGACTACCCCGAAGTCCGGGAAGGTCCGCGCCGTCCCGATGGCCCCTGACGTCGCCACTGCCCTAGCCCAGCTCGGGCAGCGGTTGGATTGGGTGGGCGAGGACGACTTGGTGTTCGTCGGCGAGGTCGGTGGCTATCTGGATGGATCAGCGCTGCGCCGGCGCTACAAGGAGGCGCTGTCTCGAGCCAGCCTGCGTCCACTCCGCTTCCACGATCTCCGCCACACGTTCGGGACGAGGATGATCGCCAAGGCGGACATCAGGCGCGTACAGGAGTGGATGGGACACGCAGACATCCAGACGACGATGCGCTACCTGCACTACGCGCCGCGGAACCAGGACGCCGAGCTGGTCGCCGAGGCGTTCCGGCTCGAGTCGCCCGCACCGCCGCCGGCCGGAGTGCCCGAATAAGCAAAGCGTCCCAAAGCGTCCTCGAGCGTCCCGAAGCGTCCCCTGAGACGCCGCGGCTGGTCGTGCCTCGTCGACCGTGTCAACGATCGTCGCAATTCCTCGTCTTCGATCGTGAGAAATCACCAGAGGGGCTTGGGGGTCGCTGGAGGTCGCCTGAGTTAAAGGGATCGAATGCTTGCGACTTCGTGTCTGGGGATCCTGGCGACCGCGATGATGAGCTGGGACGGATCCGATGGCGTGCGTGCGGTGACGAGGACGTGGCTGGCCGGTTCGCTTGGGGCGCGGACGAGGATGTCGAAGCGGTAGTCGTCGCCTTCCTGGCTGTAGCTGTGCGCCCAGAGCTCGAGCGCGGCTCCGTTGCGAAGCTCGATGCGCCACGCGGATAGTTCGCCGAGGATTTCAATGCGCGCGAGGGTAACCGAGGTGGGGACGTCGTTGGTCGTCAGGTGGACCGGTTCTTTAGATCGACGGCGACGGCTACCGCATGCGCGGCCCCCGCGCGAAGCTCGCGCAACTTCGATCCGGCCTTGGCGCGTGTCGCCGGTGCGTTCCGCGCTCGCCCGCCTGATCCCGTGCGCGGCAGGCGGGTTCAGGCAGCGGCGGACCGGTGGTGCCGGCGCCACGAGGCGCACGGGGCGGGACGCTTGGGGACGCTTTGGGGGTCAGCACCCCGGTGCGTACAGTGTGTTGCAGCCATTGGCTCAGATGTACGTCGCGTGGTCTTCAATGACGTTGGGGCGCGCCAGCGCCCCAACCTAGGCGCCGATAAGCCAAGACCGCGGGGAATCTAGCCGGGAAGTGGTGCGCGAACCGGGGGTGGCGGTAGGTTGCGCGTATGACCGAAGGTGTCCGAATCCGGGATATCGAGAACGAGAAGGCGCGTCGTCGCGCCGCGCGCCAGATGATCGGCGAGTATCACGAGGAGCAGTTGCGTCGTCTCCTCGACCACGTCCGCGATGGTTTCGCGCGGATGGACGCGGGCGAGATCGACCCGTTCGACCTGGACGAGCTGATCCATCACTACAAGCGTTCGGCGCAGAAGCTGTGGTCGTTCTGTGGTTCCGGCGGAGGCGCTTGGGAGCGCGCGGCGTTGCTGCTCGAGTGGGAGCGTGAGCAGGGCGAGCCGGAGACGGACTGGTGGGAAGTCGGTCGGCCACGCAGACGAGACGAGTGAACCCGCAAGGCTCGACCGGTCGGCGCGGCACCATCCGACCTCGTGCCGACCATCTGCCGGTTCTTCGGGATCGTGATCGCGATGTACTACGACGATCACGGCCATCCGCACTTTCACGCTCGCCACGCCGACGGGCAGGCCAAGGTCAGGATCGACCAGGTCGAGGTCCTCGACAGCAGCCTCGACGTCCGGCAGCTGCGGCTCGTGCTGGCGTGGGCGGAGCTGCATCGGGAGGAGCTGCTTGAGAACTGGCGGCGGGCGCGGCAAGGTGAGACACTGGCCGAGATCGAGCCACTTCGATGACCGGACTCACGCCTGACATCACCGCGGTCTCCGTCGTGCGTCACGGCGTACTGCGCCTCACCTTCGCTGATGGCCTCACGGGCGAGGTCGATGTCCTCGACCGGATGCGCGGGTCGGTGTTCGAGCAAGCCCTCACGCCGACTGGGTTCGCTGCGGTCACCACGGATAGCGAAAGCGGAACGGTCGTTTGGCCGGGCGGCGCTGACCTCGCGCCGGACACGCTGTATCAGCGGATCCGGACCGGGCTCTGGCCTGACGAGAGCGCCGCTGCCTGAGACGGGTCGACAGCGGAGTGGGCCTACTTACCAGATGGTGCTTCCGGTCGGGCTCGACCGTGTGCCTTCGACCGTCCGGCCGTCTTCTGCTTCCAGATTCTGATTGCAAACGGCCCGGCCGACGCCGCGTCAGCTCTCGCTGGTCGTCCCACGGGGCAGCGAGGTTAGCCGAGTCCCAGCAAGCACCCGCCGGGTCGTACTTCTGCTCCGCCGGCAAGGCGGGCGTCTCGTCACGTCGCTCGACGTCGCTGTCGAAGATCGTCCATCGGGGGATGCCGGCCGGGTTGCCGGACGGCGCCCGCTCGGCCGAGAGAGCGACAGGAGGTTGCCCCGCTCGTCGTGGAATTCGTGGTGACGGCGGTCCGGGTGGATGGTTACATAGTCAGGGCGGCGGCTTCCTCCTCGATCGTGGTGTGTGCGGCTTGTTGGCGGCGGCGGAGAAGGTCGTGCTCGATCGCGATGGCGAGGTTCGCGAGTCCACGGTAGCCCTGGACTTTCCGGAATCGGGTCTCGGCTTCGAGCATGCCGGCGGCGGTCCAGCGCAGGCACATGTCGCCTG
>JBKQJQ010000364.1:0-3920 GCA_052147875.1 Solirubrobacteraceae bacterium
CAGACCGGAGCATCGTGTTACTCGCGTACGACAACTCGTCGACCCCGATAACTTTCGCGGTCGCGTGGCGGGACCGGACCTTCAGCTACACGCTCCCGGCGAGGGCGACCGTCACGTTTGTCTGGAACCGCGCCTGACCAGGCTCGCGGCGCTGATCGTCGCGCTGATGCTGGTATGCGTCGCCAGCGCCTCGGGTGCCACCGTTCCACTCGATCCCGGGTCTCCTTGGCCAGAGATGCGCCACGACTGGCGCAACACCGGCCAGAGCCCGATCGTCGCGCGCTACCACGGAGACCGGCCGTGGGTGTTCCGCACCGGACGTGGGATCTTCTCGACGCCCGTCATCGGAGCTGACGGAACGATCTACATCGGCTCGGCCGACACGTACTTCTACGCGATCAAGCCCGACGGGCGGCTGCGCTGGCGGCTGAAGACCGGTGGCCTGATCGACGCCGCGGGGGCGCTGTCGGCGTATGACGCGTCGCTCCGCTCGGTGCCGCTGACGTTCGGCTCGGCCGACGACCTCCTCTACCACGTGACGACCCCGCGCCGCGGCCGGCCGAGGATCGTGTGGACGTTCAGGGCGTCGGTGCCGCCGGTTCCCGGACAGACCGTCGACTGGTGGGAGGGGAATGTCGCGGTCGGACCGGGCGGCGTCCTGTACGCGGGCAACACCGGCGGGACGGCCTACGCCGTAACGCCCGGCGGTCGGCGGCTATGGACGTTCACGGCAGGAAACTCGCTCTGGACGACGCCGGCGTTCGAGCCCGACGGCTCGAGCTTCTGGGGCTCGCTGGACCTCGACGTCTACCACCTCGGGGCGAACGGTTCAGAGCTGTGGAAGACGTTCGTGCCCGGCTACGTGGTCTCGTCGCCCGCGATCGGCTCGGACGGAACCGTCTACGTCGGGTCGTTTGACTCGCGCCTTTACGCGCTCGACCCAGCCACGGGGGCGGTGCACTGGAGCTTCAAGACCAGCGATCACATCTACGCCTCGCCGGCGCTCGGCACCGACCGTGCCCGGCGCACGGACGCGATCTACTTCGCCTCGGCGGATGGCTCGGTCTACGCGCTGACGCCGAGTGGCAGGCTGCTGTGGCGCTACGACACCGGCGCTCCGGTCCGGTCCTCGCCGGTGCTCGGTCGGGCGCCGGTCGGCGAGCGCGGCGAGATCCTGTACGTCGGCTCCTCGAACGGCAAGCTTTACGCGATCGACGCTTCGAGTGGGCGACTGCGGTGGGCGTACAACACCACGCCAGCCGACCCGTACCTCCGGGTGCGCAACAACCTCAACGGCTCGCCCGCGCTGGGCAGGAGCGGGATCTACATCGGCGGCCAGGACGGCGACCTCTATTACGTCCCATACGACTACTGCCTCGATCGCCGCGATCCGCGCTGCTCAACGAAACCAGGGCCGGGGCTCGCGGCCAACGAGCGGCGCGTGTTCGCGGTCGACGTCGGCGGCAACCTGATCCAGGGTGCTCGCCTGGCGGGCGTCGCGCCAGCGACCGTGCTGAACCTGCGACTCGTGGTCCGCCGGCACGGCCAGACGGTCAACGCGGCGATGCTCGCGCCCGACCGGCTGGTGCATGCCAGTCCGGTGTTCCCGTTCACCGTCCAGGAATCAGGCGACGGCCATTACCTGTACGTCGTGCCACACGGCTTTCTGCGCTCCGGCACGAGATACCGCCTGCGGATCGCGGGTTCCTACACGAACAACGGCTCGAATATGGGCAACTTCAAGCCGCGTGGCCGGCGGGGCGGATCGTTCTCGCAGACGCTCACGCTCGACACGGCGCGCCCGGCGGCCCGCCTGCCGCTCGTCGTCACACGCAATGCAGTGAGCGCGATGACGATCAGCCGGCTGTCGGTGCCGATGCCGTCGTTCCTCGCCTCGGTCAACCAGATTGGGTTTGACAGCTACGACTGGATCGCCTCGACGATCGCGCGCACGAGGCACACGGTGCTGCTGTGGGTGGTCGGAGCAAGGCACGGACCGGGCGGACGCGAGCTTGTCGACCCCTCGAGCGCCTTTGCCTTCCCGCTGTCCGGCCGCTACGACGGCAACTCGCTGATCCTCTCCAGCCCGAGGGTCGCGCTCCAGTTCAGCTTCGGCCAGGTGCCCCTGCGCCGCTTCGAGTTGCGCGGCGCGCTGGGTCCGGATCTGCGCTTCGGCGCCGACGCCAACCTGTACGCCGAGACCGTCTGCGCGACGGTTCCCAACTACGGGCCGGAGCTGGCGTTGACCGGTATCTGTAACCCGAGCGGGGTGCTCGCGACCAGCGGCACGTTCATCTCGAACGCCTACCACGGCGAGGCCAATATCCGTCCGGCAGGCCTGCGGGCCGGCCGGGTGCGACTGGTCGGGGGTCGGGCGACCGTGCGTCTGTACGGGAAACGGTTGCCGAGCGTGGCGCACCATGTCGCCGCGATCCTGCTCACCGATGCCCGCAGCGACGCGCCGATCGCGCTCGACTACCGGACCGATACCTCGCTGCGGACGGACGCAGCAGGGCGGATCACCGGCGTTGCGCTGGAGATCCCGCCCGCCACGCGTCTGCCGCGCCGCGTGCGCGCCTACGTGATCGTCGATTCGTTCCCGGTCGGCCAGTCGCTTCTCTGAACCCGCCCGGTTCAGCCGCTCATGCCGCCGTCGATCGAGAACGTGTGCGAGCTCACCATCGCGCTCTCATCGGAGGCCAGGTACAGCATCGCCTGGGCGATCTCGTCAGTCGTCGTATGACGACCCAGCGGGATCATCGCGTTGAATGCCTGCGCGGCCTGTTCGCGCGGTAGTCCTGTGGCCCGCATCTCGATCGAGTCCTGAAACGGGGTCGACGTCGGGCCTGGGTGGATCGTGTTGACCCGGATGCGCCGTGGGGCGAGCTCCTTGGCGGCGGTCCGCATCAGCCCGACCTGCCCGTGTTTAGCGGACACGTACGCGGACACGCCGGGAGCTCCGATCAGGCCGACGACGCTCGATGTGATGATGATGCTGCCGCCGTCGGTGACATGCGGGACCGTGTGCTTGAGGATATGAAACGACCCCAGCACGTGTACCGCCAGCGTTCGCGCGAACACGTCGGACGGATAGCCCGCGATCTCACTCACCTCGCCGCTGATGCCCGCGTTGCTGACCACGACGTCGAACCGCCCGTAGCGGTCCACGCCCTCGGCGACGGCGCCTGCGACAGCCTGCTCGTCGGTCACGTCGGCGACGCTCGCCAGCGCGCGGTCAGAGCCGAGCTCGTTCGCGGCCGCAGCCAGCTGCGGCTCGTCGATGCCGACCAGCTGAACGTCGGCGCCCTCGGCGACGAACAGGCGCGCGGTGGTCAGCCCGATCCCGCTCTCGCCGCCCGTGATCAGCACAACCTTGTCATCCAGCCGGCCCATCGCCACCGTCCTCTCGTTCGAGCGTCCGTTTCATCGCCGCTGCACCCTGGTCCATCGCCTGGTCCAGGAAGACTGGTGCGCCGCGTACTCGCCGGGAGCCAGCCTGATGTCCGCGGCTCAACCGGGTCGCGCCGACTCGCTGAGCTGATCGCCCCACGGGCTTCGATTCTAATCGTGGATCGTCAGCGGGACGGGGAGTGCGCCGGCGACGGCGCGTGAGATGCGGGCTCGATCTCCGGTCGCGAGCAGGTCGAGCATCGCACCTCTCAGGATGCCGAGGATCACCGTTCGCTCTGATCTGCCCGCCGCCGTTTTTCGAACCGCAGCCGGCTGAGCCCGCGCGAGGAGACGCAACCAATCGTCGACGGTCCGCCGCGCGAACCCTCCCCACGGCCCCGCTGGCTCGACCAGTGACCGTGCGTAGCTCTCGACCCATAGCACCAGCAGGCCGCGGTGCTCGTCGGCGGACAGCCACTTCCAGACGGCCGCGGCCGTTTCCGCGATCCCGGCCTGGTGATCGGCGCCGA
>JBKQJQ010000365.1:0-17237 GCA_052147875.1 Solirubrobacteraceae bacterium
CTCGACGGCGAGCGCCAGCGCGACGGCACCCCCGAGCGACTCGCCGAGATAGAACACCCGGTCGCGATCGACTCCCGACTGCCGTCGCAGGGCGGCGCGGGCCGCGCGGGCGTCGCGGTAGGTGCCCGGCTCGTCGGGCCTCCCGGTGCTGCGACCGTAGCCTCGGTAGTCGAACAGCAGTACGTCGAACCCCGCCCCAGTCAGCAGCGCCGCGTTCAGCACGCGGTCGCCAATGTTGCCGCCGTTGCCGTGACAGAAGAGAACGTGGCCGCGAGCTGGCCGTTGGCGGGCGACCACCCACCAGGCGTGAACGCGCTCCCCGTCCTTGGTCTGAAACTCGAGCTCATCGAACGCCAGGCCAGCGTCGCCGGGAGTCTCGAGAATCGCTCGCGACGGCGAGTGCAGGAGCGCGCCGAGCGCGCCGCTCATCAGGCGATCTGGGCCGAGACGAAGCACTGATATCAGGCTAGATGCACCGCCAGTCGTGACGCCACAAGGTGACGGCAAGCGCCGTCAACGCGTCCTCCTCTGCGGCTTAGCGGGCCTTCCTGGAAGCGGACGACGGGTCTCGAACCCGCGACCTTCGGCTTGGGAAGCCGACGCTCTACCAACTGAGCTACGTCCGCGCTGACTGCGACTTACCTGCAAAGGTCAATTTTGGCGTAAGCGACGCCGGCCACACAAGGAGCCGTTTGCCCGCGGTCACACCGCCAGCGCCCGATTGGCGACCTATAGACGGTCAACGATGCCGCGAGCCTACCAACGAGACGTGCGACCAGCCACTGCTGCTGCGGTCGGCACGCGACGATGCGATAACGTCCCGATCGCCCAGCGCGCCACACCGGGCCAGACGGCGTGCCGGACCGGGTGACTTCATGAATGGTCAGGATCAGGTGCCGTCGCCTGCTGACGTCGAGTTCTACGACGAGCACGGCTGGTGGATATCGCCGAAGGTGTTCTCCGACGAGCAGATCGACGACGCCCTGGACGCGGCACGGCGCTACCACGAAGGCGAACGCGACGCGGACCTGCCCGCCCCGATCAAGCGCTATCTGAGCTGGACGCCGGATGCGGCCGATCAGCGCCTTACCAAGGACGACTACGTCGTCCTGCAGAGCGAGGTCCTGAGCCAGATTGGACTCGCGGATTGTATTGGTGAGACCGCCGCGCACCTCGCGCGGACTGACGAGATCCGGCATTTCGGCAGCTCCCTGATCTACAAGCCGCCGCTGGTCCGCACCGACGCTGCGCGGGTCGGATGGCATGTCGATCGTGCGTACTGGCAGACGTGCAGCTCGGAGAAGATGCTCACCGCGTGGGTCCCGCTGCACGACTGCGACGCCGAGATGGGCACGATCACGATGATCGACCGCAGTCATCGCTGGCCGAGCGGGCCGACAGTAGACGCCCTCCGCGCCGGGACGACTTTCATTTCCGACGACATCGCATCGATCGAACGTCGGCTGGCAACGCTCGGTCTCGCGGTAGAGATGGTTCCGATGTCGCTCGAGAAGGGTCAGGTCAGCTATCACAGCTGTCTCACCTTTCACGGCAGCGACATCAATCGATCGTCCGCGCCCCGGGTCTGCCTGACGATCCACCTCCAGGACGGGCACAACACCTACCGCGAGGCTCGCAAGCCCAACGGCGAGCTGGTTGTCCACAACACTGACCTGCTGGTCCGCCGACTCGCGAGCGGGCAGCCCGACTATCGCGACCCATGCGTGTGCCCCGTCATCTGGAGAGCCGGATCCAGACAACAAACAAGCCTCCCAACAGCGGGGTCATGACGGCAAACACGGCCTACGGCGGAGCCCTCGAGGCGGCGCCGATACCCCGGCCGGAAGTTCCGTCTGGCCCGTACGTGGTGGCTGGTCTCAAGCGGGCAGGAGTGGCCGCCGTCGAAGCGCTATGTCGACTCGTGCCCGGCACCGACGTGATCGGCCTCGATCGCAACCCCGCAAGCGTGACCCGGCGCGTACGGCGTCACCTAGGAGCCGCCGGGGTGCGGGTGCGACTCGGTCCAGCGAGCGAGTCGCTGGACTTTGTCCCGGCCCCGCGCGCGCTGATCAAGAGCCCGGGCATCAGGTTCGACTCGCCGCTGATCGGGCTTGCCCAGCGAAGAGCTATCCCAGTGCTCGACGAGCTCGAGCTCGGCTGGCGTCTTCACCCTGCCCCGATGCTCGCGGTCACGGGAACCAACGGCAAGACGACGGTCGCGAGCCTCGCGACCGCGGTGCTGGCCAGCTGTGAGCGGCGGGTTTGCCTGGCGGGCAACGCCGAGCAGGGGCCGCCCCTGTCGGCCGTCGATCCGACTGCGGACTGGATCGTCTGCGAGGTATCGAGCTTCCAGCTCGAGGGCTGTACGGCGCTCAGGCCCGAGGTCGCCGTGTTCACCAACCTGACCCACGACCACTTGGCGCGGCATGGCTCGATGGCTCGATACGGACAACTCAAGCGACGCCTGTTCGTGCGCGGGGGCGATGTCGTGCCGCTCGCGGTGATCGACGTCGCCGGCGACTTCGGTCGCCGCTTGGCCGACGAAGTGGAGGCGCTCGGGGGACGGGTCGTCCGGATCGGATTCGACCAGCCGGCCGACTACGAGGTTCGGACGGCGCGGTGGGATCTGCGCGGCGCAGCATTCGTTCTGCGAACGCCAACCGGCGACCTGACGTTGGAGACGCGGCTGCCCGGCGTGCACAACGCCCGCAACGTCGCCGCCGTGGCGGCGATCGGCGATCTGTTCGGAGTCGATCGTGGGGACCTGGCCGAGACGGTCGCCACGCAGAATCGGCCGGCGGGCCGTCTCGAGCTGATCGACGTGGGCCAGGCGCACGCACTCGTGCTCGACATCGCCGCATCGCCGGACGCCGTCGAGCAGGTCCTGCGGACGCTGCGAGCGACGATCAGCCCCGGCGGGCAGCTGTCGGTGGTGCTCGGGGTTCTTGGCTCGCCCGATCCCCCGCACCTGCGGGCGATGGGCCGCGTCGCACGACAACTTGCCGACCGGCTGATCCTGACCTCGGGCAGCTTGCGGCGCAGACCTCCGCGGGCTGCGCTCGACGGGTTGGTCGCCGGGGCGAGGACCACCTGCGGCGCGACGGTCGAGGTGGTGCCGGGCCGCCGCGATGCGATTCGTACCGCTCTCCGGTGCGCGTCTTGCACCGACATCGTGGCAATCCTCGGTCGCGGTCGCCTGATGGAGCCCGTGAAGGATCACCAGCTCAGTGACCGGATCGTTCTACAGCAGCTGGCGGCATGCGAGCGCTTCTGAGCCTTGAGAACTTCGACGGGACGGGCGGCACCGAAACCTACGCGCTGACCGTCGCCCAGCAACTCGACCGCCTCGGTCATGAGGCGTGGATCTACACGCCGAATGCGGGGCTGATGGCAGAGTTCGCGCGGGGGCGAGGGGTGCGTGTCGTGGGGCGTGCCCAGCTGCCTCGAGACTGTGACGTTGTCTTCGCTCAGGACGCGGCCACCTGCCATGAGCTCGCCGACACCTACCCTCAAGCGCCACTCGTGTTCGTCGCTCACTCGCGCGATCACGCGCTGCAAGATCCGCCGCCGCTGGCCGACGTCTGCGACGCGGTTGTGGTTTTCAACGAGCGCGTTCGCAGCTGGATCGAAGCTCGCAGCGCGCATCCTCCCTTGACGCGCCTGCGTCAGCCGATCGACACGTGGCGCTTCGCAGTTCCCAGGCACGCGCGGGCGCGGCCGAGCCGGGTTCTCGTCTCGAGCAACTACGTCTCCGGTGCGCGAGCCCAGCTGCTCGAACGCGCCTGTCGGGAATGCGCTCTGGAGCTCGCCTGGATTGGAGGGACCTCGGGCCAGACGAGCAGCCCCGAGGTGGCGCTCGCGGACGCGGATATCGTGATCGGCGTCGGCCGGACCGTGCTCGAGGGGATGGCCGCGGGCTGCGCGGCATACGTGTACGGCAGTGTCAGCGGCGACGGCTGGGTCACGCCCGAGTCTTACCCCGCATTCGAGGCGGACGGATTCGCAGGTCTATCGAACCGGGACGTGGTCGACGGCCGCCGGCTGGTGGCTGACCTGCGGCAGTGGGACCCGGGCATGGGTGAAACGAATCGTGACCTCGTCTACGCGCACCACGCGGCCCGTGTACACGCGATCGAGCTTGTCGGGCTCGTGCGTGGCTTGGACGCAGCGGCCGGACGGCACGCCAGGCCGCCTCGCGAACCGTCGCGCGCCGATGAGCTCGCCAGGCTGGTCCGGCTGGAATGGCAGATGTACGGCCACGCGGTCGGCGCCGGTCAAGAGGTGCAGCGGCTGCGCACGGAGATCGAGCGCTATCGCCAGGCCGCCGAACACGCCGAGGCGCGTGCCAGTGAACTCGAGCGGACCGCACAAGACGCTCAGCGCCAGCTGGCCGCGCTCTTGACCACGCGCCGCTACCGCGTCGGCCAGACGATCGCAGCCCCACTCGACTGGCTGCGTCGAACCGGCGCGAACGGGTCCTGAGTCGATGCGGAAAAGGCGATCAGCCTGGGACAGAACCATCGGCGCGCCACGCGAGGCGGTCGGTACCCTTGGGCTTCGATGCGGCGGTACGTGGTTCCAGGAGCGATCGTGGTGAGTGCCGTCGCGGTGCTCGCGCTGCTGACGTTCGGGGTCTCCAGCCAGAGCGACAACTCGTCGATCGACGCCCAGGTGGAACACGGCCACTTCCCGGTGGCTCCGAACGCGAAGATGGCGCTGCCGGTGCTCGGCAGTTCGGGCACCGAGAGCCTGGCCGACTTCAGGGGCAAGGTCGTGGTGCTGAACGTGTTCGCATCCTGGTGTGAGCCATGCGCCGGCGAAGCGCCGCTGCTGGCGCGCGAGCAGCACACCCTGGCCAAGGAGGGCGCGACGCTGGTCGGCGTCACCTATCAGGACAACTCGAGCGCTTCGGAGCAGTTCGCCCGCCACTACCACATCACGTATCCCGTGTTGCGCGACGTAAGCGGCAACTTCGTACGCTCGTTCGGGGCCACCGGCGTTCCGGAGACGTTCGTGATCAACCGCGCCGGGCGGATCCAGGCCCTGCAGCGCTATCCCGTCACGCAGCAGTGGTTCAACCGGACGCTGCCGTCGATCGTCGACGCCCGCTCATGAGCCGCGGCGGGATCCTTGCAGCCCTCGTGATCGTCGTGGCGCTGCTCGCGCCGTCCACCGGCTACGCCGCCACGACGCCGCGCGCGTCGCTGACCCAGATCGAGAGCAACGTCATGTGCGTCGCCTGCCACGAGTCATTGGCGGTCGCTCAATCGCCTGAGGCGTTCTCTGAGCGCGCCTATATCCGGCAACTGATCGCCCAGGGCCTGACGGAGAAGCAGATCGAGAATCAGCTCGTCGCCCAGTACGGCCCGTCTGTACTCGCAAAGCCGCCAGCGCATGGCTTCAATCTGCTGATCTATGTGCTGCCACCGCTGTTGCTGGTGATCGGAATCGCGACCCTGGTCGTGACGTTGCCGAAGTGGCGCCGGAGATCGCGTGCGGCGGCGTCGACGCCGCTGCCCGCAGGCCCGGAGATCGATGCGGAGGACGCGCGCCGCCTCGATGACGACCTGGCGCGGCACGTGTAGGGTCGGGGGTCAGCCAGAGCCCGGCGCGCTACATCGAGACCGGCGCACTGACCCCCAGCAACCCGAGGGCCAGCTCGATCCCCTGCCTGGCGCTCTGCGACAGCGCGATCCGGAATGACTCGACCGCCGGCGGCTGGGCCCCGATCACCTTGCAGTCGCGGTAGAAGGCGGTGAACTCCTGGGCGAGCTCGAGCGCGTAGGACGCGATCCGGTGCGGCGCCCGCCGCTCGGCCGCCTCGGCGATCTCGTCGGGGAACGCGGCGAGCGCCTTGACCAGCGCGCGCTCGGCCGGAGCCAGCGCGCCGTCCCCCCAGTCGGCGTCGGGAGCCAGCGCCTCGGCGACCCGCTCGGGGTCGAGCTTGCCGAGCATCGTGACGATTCGCGCGTGCGCGTACTGGATGTAGTAGACCGGGTTCTCGGACGATTCTCGCCGGGCCAGGTCGAGGTCGAGGTCGACGGTCCGGTCGTGCGAGCGCTGCAGCATGAAGTAGCGGGTCGCGTCGACGCCGATCTCGTCGAGCAGGTCGTCGAGCGTGATGAACTCGCCGCGGCGCTTCGACATCGCCGCGCGCTCGGAGCCGTCGACGAGATGAACGAACTGCAGGATCGGCATCTCGAGCCGGTCGGGGTCGCCGCCGAGCGCGGCGAAGGCGGCCTTCATCCGCGCTACATACCCGTGGTGGTCGGCGCCGACCGGCACCAGCTGGCGCTCGATGCCGCGCTCTGACTTCTCCAGCAGGTAGGCGAGATCGGCCGCGAAGTAGGTCGGGGCGCCGTCGGAGCGTTGGAGCACGCGATCCTTGTCGTCGCCGAAGCTCGTCGTCCGCAGCCAGAGCGCGCCGTCCGATCGGTAACTGTCCCCGCCCTCGGCGACGATCTCGAGCGCACGGTCCAGATACGACGGCGAGCCCTCGTGCAGGGTGCGCTCGCTGAAGAAGCGGTCGTAGTGAACGCCGTAGCGCTCGAGCGTCGCCTTGACTTGGTCGAGCAGGATCGCGACCGCAGCGGCGGCCGTCTCGTCGACGCTCAGTGACTGGACGTTTGGGATCTGCGCGGCCAGGTCCCCGACATAGTCGCCCTGGTAACCGCCCTCGGGGATCGGGTCGCCGCTCGCACGGGCCTTGACCGACTCGCCGAGCAAGCGGATCTGGCCCCCGGCGTCGTTGAAGTAATACTCGCGCTGCACGTTCTGGCCCCAGTGCTCGAGGATCCGCGCCAGCGAATCGCCGTAGGCGGCGGCCTGGCCGTTGGCGGCGACGAGCGGACCCGTCGGGTTGGCCGAGACGAATTCGATCAGTACCCGCTCGGGGCGACCGACCGCGCCGGCGCCATACCGGTCACCGGCTTCGAGCACCGTGCGCGTCGCCCGCCGGTACCACGAGTCCGACAGCGTCATATTCAAGAAGCCGGGTCCGGCGACCTCATAATGGGTCAGCTCATCACCCAGCACATCCGTCAACGAGCCACCAACGCGCTCGGCGATCTCCCGCGGCGGCGATCCAAGTGACGGCGCGAGCAACATCGCCACGTTGGTCGAGTAATCGCCCTGGCCGTCGCGCTTGGAGCGCTCGACGCGCGTCTGCGCCGGCGCGTCACCGTCACCGCGTACCTGTGCCGCAGCCTCGGCGACAGCGACGCGCAACTCGAGCAATGGCGGCGTCACGCGCTCTGCACCGCCAACGGCTGGAACACGGCTTCCAGCCGTTCAAGCGACTCCGGGGTGCCGATCGCCACCAGCATGTCGCCCGCCTCGATCACCGACTGCGGCTCGGGCTGTGCCTCGAGCCGTCCGTCCGCGCGCCGCACCGCGACGATCACGGACTCGCCCCGGACCTGCTCGATGGCCTTGCCGACGCCCTCGCACACGGGCGACACCTCGATCTCCTCCATCCGGTAGTCGACGAGCTGCATCGCGCCCCCGACCTGGGGATGCAGCGCGACCCGCGCCATCTCCGAGCCCGAGGTCTTGTACGGCGAGATCACGCGGTCGGCGCCGGCGCGCAGCAGCTTCTTCTCCGAATCCTCGGCCGACGCGCGGGCGACGATCAGGATGTCCGGGCGCAGGCCACGCGCGGTCAGCGCGATGAAGATGTTCTCAGCGTCCGAGTCGACGCATGCGATCACCGCACGCGCCCGCTCGATCCCCGCCTGCAGGAGCACCTCGTCGTCGGCCGCGTAGCTGTCGATATAGCGGACGCCCATCGTGTCTGCCGCCTCGCGGTTACTCGGTTCGCTGTCGATCGTCACGTGTTTGACACCCGCCCGGCGCAGATCGCGGGCGACCTGACGGCCGACGCGGCCAAAGCCGCAGATGATGAAGTGGTCTGAGTAGGAGTCGATCATGCGCTGCGTGCGGCGCTCCTCGAGCAACCCGCTGAGCTGGCCCGAGACGAAGAACTCCGCCACCGTCGCGAGCCCGTAAAAGAGCGTACCTATGCCGAGCAGCTCGAGCCCGACGACGACCGCCCGCCCTCCGGCGTCGGACGGGTTCTTGATCGAGCCGAGCGTCGTGACGGTGTCGAGCGTCCACGAGAACCCGTAGCCGACCGACACGCCCTCGGTGATCATGAACGCGACTGTCCCGAGGACGATGATCGCCGCCAGCGCGTAGAACAGGATCGCGAGCCGACGCACGAACATCCGCAGCTCCCGCCGCCGGCGATTCCGCTGCTCCAGCACGCGGCGTCCGCGATCGACCGACATATCAGTAGTGGTAGGGCTCGCGCGCGAGGATCTTGTGGCCCCGGTACAGCTGCTCCAGCAGCACGACGCGGGCGAGCTGGTGCGCAAGGGTCATGTCGCCGAGCGACAGGCGCTGATCGACGTCGACGACGCCGGGATCGAGCCCAAACGGCCCCCCGATCACGAAGCACAGGTCCTGACCACTCCGCCGCCGCTGCTCAAGAAACTCGGCGAACGCGAGCGAATCGAACCTCTGACCCTCCGAGTGCAGCAGTGACACGAAGGCGCGATCGGGGACGCGGCGGGCGACCTGCTCGTGCTCGCGGACCTCGACTAGCTCGAGCCTCGCGTGCCCTGCCAGCAGCTTCTGGTAGTGCTGCACGTCGTCTGCGAACGGTGGGCGCAACTTCCCCACGGCGACGACGACGATCCGCACGATGGGATACTAAGCCCATATGGAAGAAGCCAACCTGCCTGAGCGCCACATAAACATCCACTTCTCGCCGGACATAATGGCCGGCGTCTACTCGAACTTCGCCAACGTCAGTCACTCCGACTACGAGTTCACGATCACGTTCGCGCGCGTCGATCACGAAGTCGAGGACGACGAGATTCCCGGCGTCGTCGTATCGAGGATCAACCTCTCGCCACGGTTCATGCACGAGCTGATCGACGCGATGCAGGACAACTACTCGAAGTGGCAGACCCGTGAGGGCATCAAGAACCTGCCGGAGTACGGCGGCGGACCGGGTCAGACGGACTCGACCCGCGACGACGTCTAACCCTTCCCGCGGCCGACGCCGATGACACGCTGCGGCGTCCTACTCCCGAGCTTCGACCCGTTCCGCACCGGCGACCCGCTGCCGATTGTGCGAGCAGCGCAGCTCGCCGAGCAGCTCGAGTTCGACGCGGTCTGGGCCGGCGACCACCTCGCGTGCCCCGCGCCCGGCCTGGAGGCGACGATCTGCGTGTCAACCGCGGCCGCCGCGACTGAGCGGATCGCGGTCGGCTTCAGCGTCATGCTGCTGGGCCTGCGACCCCCGGCGTGGACCGCCAAGCAACTGATCGCGATCGACACGCTCTCGGGCGGGCGACTGCGACTCGGAGTCGGCGTCGGCGGCGAGTTCCCGGCTGAGTTCGCCGCCGCCGGGGTGCCGCTGCGCGAGCGCGGTGCGCGGGTCGACGAGACGCTTGAGGTGCTGCCCGACCTGCTGACCGGCAGGCCCGTCGTCCACGAAGGTCAGACCCTGACACTCGACGTGCCGGCGCTCGAGCCCGCGCTCGACGAGCCGCCGCCGATCTTCGTCGGCGGTCGCGGCGAGCCAGCGCTGCGCCGGGCGGCCCGGTTCGGCGACGCCTGGCTGCCGATGTGGCTGACCCCGGAGAAGCTCGCGCAGCGCGCCGAGCTGCTGGGCGAGGTCGCGGCCGACCACGGACGCCCGCGTCCGACGCTGGCGCTGCTCGTCGGAGTCCACGTCGACGACGACCTCGAGGCCGCCCGCCGGCAGGCCGCCGGACACCTCAACGGTCAGTACGCGCTGCCGTTGGAGGCCGTCGAGCGCTGGAGCGCGCTGGGTAGCATCGAGCGCGTGCTGGCCTACCTTCATGACCACATCGCAGCCGGCGTGCAGGAGCTGGTGTTGATGCCGCTGGGCAGCGATCCGCTTCACCAGTACGAGCGGCTGGCGGAGGTCAGCTCGCGGCTGCGGGCCGCGATCCACGCTGCCGACAGGCTGCCGACACCGTGAGTGACAAGCGACGCCCGGATGACCCGGTCGTGACCGGGATCGGCGCGCTGACGCCGCTCGGCCGCAGCGCGCCGGAGACCTGGCGCGGGCTGGTCGAGGGCAGGTCGGGGATTGGCCCGGTGACGAGCTTTGACGCCTCAAGTCTCCCGGTTCGAATCGCCGGTGAGGTCCATGGCTTCGACGCGGAGCGGGAGCTGGGCATCAAGCGCACCCGGCGCTCGGCGCGCTTCACGCAGCTCGCGGTCGTCGCCGCCCGCGAGGCCGTGGCCGATGCCGGGTTCGATGTCACCGACAACCCCGACCGGACCGGCGTGCTGATCAACGACGCGGTCGTCGCGATGCCCGAGACCGAGCTCAACATCCGCGCGGTCGCGAACGGCGGGATGCGCGACGTGAGCCAGTACTTCGTCGCGTCGACGATCGCCAATATGCCCGCCTGCGAGGTCGCGATCGACCTCGGCGCACACGGACCCGTTTCGGCGAGCGCGCTCGCATGCGCGAGCGGCACGTACGCGCTGCTCGAGGCGAGACGCTGGATCCTGTCGGGCGAGGCCGACGTCGTGATCGCCGGCGGCACCGACGCGGCGATCAGCGAGTCGGTCTTCGCGGGATTGGCGAAGATGGGGCCGCTGTCGGAGCGCAACGATGAGCCTGAGCGGGCCAGCCGGCCGTTCGACGCCGACCGCGACGGGTTCGTGTTCAGCGAGGGCGCGGTGGTGATGGTCGTCGAGTCGGCCGCCCACGCAGCGGGGCGCGGAGCGCGCTCCTACGGCACCGTCGCCGGCGGCGCACTGACCAGTGACGCATTTCACATCTCAGCGCCGGAACCGTCTGGAGTCAGCGCCGCCCGGGCGATCTCGCTCGCACTTGAGCGCGCCGAGGTGACGCCCCGCGAGCTCGACTACATTTGCGCCCACGGCACAGCGACGCGCGCCAACGACACCGCAGAAACGCGGGCGATCAGGATCGCGCTCGGCCCCGACGCCGACCACGTGCCGGCCAGCTCGCCGAAGTCGATGGTCGGCCATCTGATCGGCGCCGCCGGCACGCTGTCGGTGATGGTCTGCCTGCTCGCGATGCGCGACGGGATCCTGCCGCCGACGACCAATCTCGAGACGCCCGACCCTGACTGCGATCTCGACTACGTACCGCTCACGGCACGGAGCGCGACGGTCCGCGCCGCAGCCGCAAACGCGTTCGGCTTCGGAGGCCAGAACTGCGTCGTCGTGCTGCGCGCCCCCTAGGATCCCGCGGCGGCGAACGCGACCGCAGCCCCGATCCGCTCAGCGGTAGGTGGGTGCGTAGCGAGCAGCTTCGACACCCAGCGCGGTGGCTCGAGGTCGGCAACGTTCTGCAGCGCGATCGTGCGCTCGAACGAGACGAACGCGTCGGGGGCCTGCGCCAGTTCGAGCGAGAACTGATCGGCCCGTCGCTCGATCGCCCGCGATAGCTCGTTGCCGATCAGCCCGATCGGCATGGTGACCAGGGTCGCCGCCAGCGCCAGCGCAGGCAGCGCGCCGGGCGTGCCCCGCTCGGGCGACAGCGCCCAGCTGAGGCGCTGCACAGCCTGGGCGGTCGGCAGCGCGATGATCGCTGCGAACAGCACGCTGCGCTGAACGTCGCGGTGTCGGACGTGCCCGAGCTCGTGCGCCACCACCATCCGGACCTCGTCGCGGCTGTAGCGGTCGAGCAGCGTGTCGAACAGGACCACGCGCTTGGTCGGCCCAAGCCCGTTCACGTACGCGTTCGCGGCCGTCGTGCGACGGCTGGCGTCGACCGAGTAGACCTCCCCCACATGGACGCCCGCGGCGCGTGCCAGCTCTAGCACGTCCGAGCGCGTCTCGCCCTCCGGCAGCGGCGTGAAGTCGTTGAATAGCGGGTCTAGCACGACCGGCGCGAGCGCTGCCAGCCCCGCGCCGACGAACACCGACCCGGCCGCGACCGGCGCCCACCAGTAGCGCGGATAGCGCCTGGTAGCGGCGACCACGCCGCACCCGGCGGCAGCAGTGAACAGAGCCTCAATCCCCGTCGCCTTGAGCAGGTCGCCCGCCCAGTCGCGCCACGATTGCGTGTCCAGCCCGGCGGCAATTGCCCGCCGGCGGGCGACAGCGCGCAGCGGCAGCGCCGGCGCCGTCAGCCCGACCGCGAGGACCGCCCCGACGGCCGCGCCACCCACTCCAGGGCGGCGCCACGCGCGCCCGAGCGGTGCCGGAGGCCTTCGCACGAGCAGCACTACTGCGGACAGATTTACCGCTCCACGGGCCAGCGCGAGCGCGAGTTGGGGCCGCGCGTAGCGCGAACCGCGTTCGATCTCCGGGGCGCTGAAGTAGTCCCGGATGTCGACCGGCGCCGGCTCAATTGTCTTTGTCCGCGGGGCGAGAAGGCGCCTTGCCGCTTCGGCGACCGCGAGCGCCAGCACGAGCGGCGCGACCGTCCTGACGCGCTCAAAGTGTGTCACCAGGGAGACTGTAGAGATGCGAATAGCTGTCGTATCGGACATCCACGGCAACCGGCAGGCATTCGAAGCCGTGCTCGACGCGATCGAGGACTCCGACTGCGAGGAGCTTTGGTGTCTAGGCGATCTGGTCGGCTACGGCGCCGACCCCGACGCGTGCGTGACGCTCGCTCGCGACCAAGCGGCGATCTGCCTCGCCGGCAACCATGATCTTGGTGTGCGCGGCACGCTCCCACTGGAGGAGTTCTCGCGCGGCGCCGCGCTGGCGGCGACCTGGACGCAGGAGACGATCACCACGCAGACGCGGGCGTACCTGGACAGGCTCGCGCCCTCGAAGCTCGACGAGTCGGTAGGCCTCTACCACGCCAGTCCGCGTGACCCGGTCTGGGAGTACGTCCTCTCGCCCCTGCAAGCGGAGCTGTGCCTCGACGTACCGCGGCAGCGAACCTCGTTGATCGGCCATTCGCATGTGGCGCTGTCGTTCTCGCGCTTCCCCGGTAGCCCAGCGACCGGCCAGACACGCGCGGCCGACGAGGAGCTCGACCTGAGCAGCGGCGAGTGGCTCGTCAACCCGGGGAGCGTCGGTCAGCCGCGGGACGGCGATCCCCGTGCCGCATGGCTCGAGCTCGACCTCGACAGCTGGCACGCGATCTACCGGCGGACCGAATACGACATCGCCGGCGCCGCGGCCGCGATCCGCGCCGCGCGACTTCCGGACTCGCTCGCCGAACGCCTTCAGTACGGGCAGTGAGGCTAAAAAAACCCTTACTGCATGTCCGGGCTCTAACCGCAAGCAAACAAGGGCAGTGTCTAAAGTCAGGCGCCGCTATGCGTTATCGATCGCGCGCATTTCTGGCCGGGATCCTCGGTTTCACGGTCGCCTTCGTCGTCGCCTGTGGCGGCGGCAACGGTCTGCTGTCCGCCAATCAGGCCAGCAACCTCAACGGGCAGCTGAGCTCGGTCTCGGCCGCCGTCGCCGCCGGGGACTGCTCCGCCGCCGCGGCGGCCGCACTGCAGTTCTCCAATCAGGTCGGCGCGCTTCCGTCCGGTGTCAACACGACCCTGATTGAGAACCTGGGTCAGGGCGCGGCGACGATCAGCGCGCTCGCCGCCCGCGACTGCTCCAATAGCTCGTCGAGCAGCTCCTCCTCCAGCAGCTCATCGTCGACCACGACGTCGACCACGACTCCAACGACCACGTCGACGACCACCACGCCGACGACCACCAGCACGACCACCAGTCCGTCGGGCACTGGAACGAATCCAACCGGAACGGGTACTACCTCTAACGGTGGCGCTGGGCTCACGTCCAGTAGTGGCGCAGCTGGGGCCGGCGGCGGCGCGGCCGGGGGCGGCGGTAACGGCAACGGACAATGACTGGCACGACAACGATCGCAGGCAGGTACCGGATTGAGGGCCGGCTCGGGGTTGGCGGAATGTCGACCGTCCACCTCGCGTTCGACAGCCGGCTCGAGCGTTACGTGGCGATCAAGCTGCTGGCCGAGCACCTCGCCGATGACCCAACGTTCGTGTCGCGGTTTCGCCGCGAGGCGCTGGCGGCAGCGCGCCTCGTGCATCCGAACATCGTCCAGGTGTTCGACTTCGGCTTCGATTCGGGACACCACCAGCACTTCATCGTGATGGAGCACGTCTCCGGCAAGTCGTGCGCAGAACTGCTCCGCGACCGCGGCCACCTGGGAGTCTCGGAGGCACTCGAGATCGTCACCCAGGCATGCCGGGGGCTCGAGTACGCGCACCGCAACGGCGTCGTTCACCGCGACGTCAAGCCGGGGAACCTACTCGTGTCAGAAGGCGAGGTCGTCAAGCTGGCGGATTTCGGGATTGCGCGCGCAACTGACCAGTCGAGCATCACACAGGTGGGCTCGGTGCTCGGAACCGCCGCCTATCTAGCGCCTGAGCAGGCCCGGGGCGATGAAGCCGGACCGCAGGCGGATCTGTACTCGCTCGGCGTCGTCACCTACCAGCTGATGTCGGGCCGGCTGCCCTATGAGGCCAACTCGTTGTCGGAGCTGACGCTCAAGCAGCAGCGGGAGGCTCCGATCCCGCTCGACGATCTCAATCCCGACGTACCACACGCGCTCGCACAGGCGGTCGCGATGTCGATCGCGATCGACCAGCGCGACCGCCCACACGACGCGCTCGCGCTCGCCGAGGCGCTGCGGGAGGGAGCGCGCGGGGTCACCCCGGCGGGCGTCGCGGCGGCCGAGCTCGCGACCAACGCCGCCACGCGTTACATGGATCCGGCCGACGACCCGACCGCCGCGACCCGCGTCGCGCCGAGTCCGGCTCCACGAACGGGGCGCGCACGCGCCCCGCGCCAGGTCGATGCCCGGCGTCCGCCGCAGCGGGCGGCGGCCGCGTCCGATCGCCGTCCGCCGCAACCGCAGGGCAGCGGCAAGGGCTTCCGGCGGTTCATGGCGCTGATGGCGCTGATCGCTGTGTTCGCGCTGGTCGTGATCGCGGCCGTGGTGATCTCGAGCAGCACCTCGCCGACGGTCGTCCACTACCAGAAGGTCGTGGGCCACGACGCGCAGTCGGCGATCAACCAGCTCAGCAGCCTGATCAACCATTACACGAAGTAGGCGCGGCCCCAGCGCGCAGCGCCGCTGCAGCATCCGGCAGCCGACCCGCGTCGATCGCCTCGCGCAGGGTCGCCATCAGGCGCCCGATGAAGCTCAGGTTGTGGAGCGTCACCAGCCGCACGCCGGTCAGCTCGTGGGCCCGCAGCAGGTAGTGCAGATAAGCGCGCGAGTGGCCTGCGCTGCAGGCCGGGCACGGACAGCCGGCCATGATCGGCTCCGGCGAGCGGCGCCAGCGCGACTTGATCAGATCAACGCGCCAGCGCGTCTCCGGGTCGGCGATCAGGGCGACCCCATGGCGCCCCAGCCGGGTCGGCATCGCGCAGTCGAACGTGTCGACTCCGAGCTCGACCCCGGCGATCAGGTCGTCTACCTCTCCGATCCCAAGCAGGTGCCGCGGGCGCTCGGGCGCGAGCCGCTCAAGATCGCCCGTCGACCACGATACGACGTCGTACATCTGCTGCTTGTCGCGCCCCAGTGAGCCGCCGATCGCGATCCCGTCGCAAGCGCTGCTCGCCACCGCCTGCGCCGAAAGCTCACGTAGGTCGCGCTCGACCCCGCCCTGCACGATCCCGTAGACGGCCTGTCCACGGGGCCCCTCGCGCTCGTGCCAGTCGAGGCAGCGCGCCAGCCAGCGGTGGGTCCGCTCCATCGAGCGCGCCGTGTAGTCGCGGGTGACGTGAAACGGCGTGCACTCGTCGAGCACGAGCGCGATGTCCGACCCCAGCGCGGCCTGGACGGCCATCGAGGTCTCCGGTCCCAGGAAGTGTTCGGACCCGTCGACGTAGGACCGGAAGCGCACGCCCTGCTCCTCGATCGCGAGGATCGAGCCGTTGGAGCGCTTCTCACCGGCCGCCGCGCCGCGGCGGCCCTTGATCTCGTCGGCGACGCCGCCGTGCCCCATCGAAAAAACCTGGAAGCCGCCCGAGTCGGTGATGATCGGCCGCGTCCAACCCATGAACCGATTCAGACCACCGAGCTCGGCGATCAGCTCCGGTCCCGGTGCCAGGAACAGGTGGAACGTATTGCCCAACACGATCTCGTAGCCGAGCGCCTCGACGTCGCGCGGCTCGAGCGTCTTGACCGCGCCACGGGTTGCCAGCGGGACAAACGCCGGCGTCACCGCATCCCCGTGCGACAGGTGCAGCGTGCCGGTGCGGGCGCGGGTATGCGTGCATCGGGTCCGGACCGTGAACACGGCCCGGACCCTACTCAGCCTGTGCGGCTTACGCCGCTGCCTTTGCCTCGTCGGCCGCGGGCGCCTCGACCTCGGCAACCGGGGCGCTATCGCCCTCGCCGGCCGTGATCTGGACCTTGTGGGGGCCCTGCTGCTCGGGCTTCGGGACCGTTACCTCGAGCACGCCGCGCTCGAACGTCGCGCGGAGTGAGTCGGGCGTCACGCCCTCGGGGAGCCGGACTGAGCGGCGGAACGAGCCGGAACTGCGCTCGACGCGGTAATAGCCGTGCTTGCGCTCCTCGTGCTCGGACTTGCGCTCACCGGAGACGGTCAGCACGTCGTTGTGGAGCTCGACGTTGATGTCCTGCTCGGTGAGGCCCGGCAGATCGGCGCGGAGCACGTAGTCGTTTTCGTTCTCGACGATGTCGATCGCCGGAATCCAGCTGCGCGTAACGCTGCCAAGGCCGGCGGTCGGGGTGTCGAACAGATTGTTGAAGAGCCGGTTCATTGGGACCGGCTCCCAGCGGATCAGTGCCATTGATTTTTCTCGTTTCTGAAGTTTGCTTACTACTGCTTCCAACATTATGAAATCTAAGTCTATCACTATCAAGTTATTTGCTGCGTAGCTTGCAGCGACTTCGGGGCATGGCAGCTCCTGATGCCCGTCAGCCCCCGGTCGCCGACGCCCCCACGGATTGTGCGTCTGGCCACTGCCCGGGCGTCACTCGCTCGGGCACACGGGCATCCTGCGCTAACCGTCGATCAATGAGCGTCCCGACATCGCGTCGGGTTGCGCGATCCCGAGCATCTCGAGCAGCGTCGGCGCGACGTCCGCGAGCACTCCGCCCTCACGCAGCCGCAGTCCGGGGAGCGTCACGATCACCGGCACGGGGTTCAGCGAATGGGCGGTATTCGGGCTGCCGTCGGGCTCGAGCATGTGATCGGCGTTGCCGTGATCGGCCGTGATCAGGCACGCGCCGCCCGTCACAT
>JBKQJQ010000366.1:0-14523 GCA_052147875.1 Solirubrobacteraceae bacterium
TCGTGACGCTCTCGCGACGTCGGGCAGTCCGGCTGTCGAGCGCTGCTGGCGCCGACCTGTGATGCTGGTGTGAACGTCGTGTGAACGAGAGACTGGAGTTGGTGCGTTGGCAGTCCATGCAATCGCGGTTGAGCCGATCCCTGAGACGTCCGCTGCCGAGCGGGCTATCGCCGACTTGGTGCCGATCGGTGCGCCGGCTGCGGAGGCTGAGCGTGTCCGCGATTCGGTCGCGCTGTGGTTTCACACGTTCGCGCTCGCGCCGGGGATCTACACGCCGGGTATCGCCCGTGACCACGGCTACCGCCTGGCGGTGCTCGGCGCGGATCGTTTCGCGGGCCGCAGCGTGCTTGATGTGGGCGCGTTTGACGGCTTCTACAGCTTCCTCGCTGAGGCCCGTGGCGCGCGGCGCGTTGTCGCGGTCGACAACGAGCAGTACGTCGACTGGGTGCGTGCTCGCTTTGGCGTGACGCTTGCGGGCGGCGCCGGCTTCCGCGCGATCGCGGGGCTGGTCGGATCCCGGGTCGAGTACCGGCGCATGGACGCGCTCGACGTGCAGCAGCTCGGCGAGCGCTTCGATGTTGTGTTGTGTTTTGGCATCTTGCATCGGGTGACCGACCCGATCGGGTTGCTGGGGGCGCTCGCGGGTGTGCTGGCGCCGGGCGGCGAGGTCGTGCTCGAAACCTACGGCTCGCAGCTGCGCGCCGACGCTCCCGCGATCGAGGTTCACGAGCCGGGCGACGTGTACCCGAGCGATGAGTTCGTCTACTGGGGCTTCTCGGCTGAGGGTCTGCGGCGACTGGCACGGATCGTTGGCCTCGACGCGATAGACGTCGTCGACGAGCCCGAGATCGATCGCCACCCGCGGGTTCTCGCGCTGGCGCGAGCGGCCGGCTGACCGGGCATCACTGCGAGCTCGTGATGCGGCGCCGCCGGCCGATCGGTGGTGATCGCGTCGACTCTGAGCGCAGCCGCGCGCACGGCCAAGGTAGGTTTGTGGTTATCTGATCGAACGCTCGAGGGTTCTAGCCCTCTTCCTTTTGGCGGAGCTGACGTAGGGACGGGAAGGCTTCAAAGACGATGACGCGCAGGCGACAGGACTTGGCGGCGCGCACGCGACCGAGCCCGAGCTACCGGATGAATCCGGTCGTTTGAGCGTCGGGTCGCGAACGCGATGTCGACCAGATGTCGGTAGCGGAACTTCAGGAGCTTGAAGAGGTCAAGGGTCTGGTCGCGCGCGGCCAGCAGGTCGGGGTGCTCACATACGCCGAGATCGAGATCGCGACGGCCGGGCTCGACCTCGACGAAACCGACGTCGAGGAGCTGCACGGCTTTCTCGAGCGGGCCGAGATCGAGCTCGTCGAAGAGCTCGATCCGGCGCTCGCGGCGGCGGAGGTGGAATGCGCCCCGGACAAGCGTGGTCGGCGCAACTCGAAGACCGCGATCGACCTCGAGCCGGAGATGACGACCGATTCGCTGCAGCTGTTCCTCAAGGGCATCGACGACCGAACGCGCAAGCGCTGGCCAAGCCGGCCGCCGCCCGAGGTCGGCCGCGTCTCAATCGGCGAAGGTTGACTGCGACGGCTGCGGGCGATCGGAATCGCCGCGAAGGAGTCGTCGGACCTCCACGATCCGCGCGATCATTCGGTCGCCGTAGGGATCGCGGGCTTCTTGGCAACGGGATGACGAAAGGAATCGTCCGATCGCCAAATCGCGCGGCGCTCGCCTGTGGGTGGTTGCGAAAGCCACGCGCGTGTGCGGGCGCGAGCAGAGCGTAAGCGGGGGTCGCGCGCTGTATTAGGGGCTGGGGATTCTCACCAGGGTCCGGGGCGATCCTTCGGTGGGATCAGCGTGAGTTTCGTACTCGCAGTCCGAGCAACCTCCCATGAGGCGCCATCGGACCAGCGGCGGAATGCGGCCCGTTCCTGCGCGTTTTCCTGGGGCTAGACCCGGAGCGTATGATGCATTCTGCTTGTAGGACTGGCTTGTATTGAGGGCGTGATGAGGATGATGAAGGGCTTGGCTTGGCCATTGGGCTTGAATCGCGCGGGCTCGCTTGGCGCTAAGAATGGCCGGGTGCTGGCCTTCCTGACGTTGATGGTGGTCGCTGCCGTTAGCGCGCCGGCCGTCGCCTCGGCTGCCGGCCCGCCCCCGATGGGCCCCGCGGCGTACACGATCACCCCCGAGTTGCGGAGCATGATCAAGTACTTTGAGGGCATCCCGACCAGGCTTCCGATCGCGAAGGACGGGTACGGGCAGCGGGCGACACTGAAGGCCAGTGAGGCGGTGCTGTACGAGGATAGTGAGGACAATTGCACGGTCGGGTGGGGGCACCTCGTGCATAAGAAGGCGTGCAGAGAAGCCGACGGTGGCCCCTGGCCGTTCGAGAGCGCTACCAACCAGCTGAATACTGATATCGAAACAGACGTGATTATTCCGCTCGATAAGTGCGACGGCACGAGGGATCTGAGCAGCGGCGAGGTGATCGGGGCCGCGGGTCTGGTCTACAACTACGGAACGGGCATCATCGGGGACCGTTGCAAGGGGTGGCTGCAGGAACAGTTGGACAAGGTCAACGACCCTGACTACGACTGGAAAGACTTGACCGCTGGCCATCATCAATCCCCAGCATGGCGTCCGGCGGTGGAGATCTGGGAGGCCAGCGGCGGACGCGCGGGCGACTCTCCGGTACAGGCCTCACAAAAGAAGTATCCGCCGGACTACAAGTCTGGAGCGCCGACCTGGAAAATCGATACCGCAATCGAGACGACCAACGGTGCCAAGGGCGCGGACGGCAAAATCACGATCACCACGCAGCCGCCTGACCCCGTCGCCGGCCTAACCGGCAAACCGACAACCTATGTGTGCGCAAGGACCGAGAAGCCGGAGGACAACTGCGGGAAGTTCTATCCCTACGAGCAGGTCGATATCACGGCCACACCAGGTCCCGGTTGGACGTTCGATAAATGGAAGGAGATGAACACCAAAAACGACGCGAAGTATCGCGACCTTTGCGCCGAGGAGGATCCGAAAGCATCTGTTTGCAGCCTGCCTGTGCAGGATCAGCTCGTCCGCGCGATCGCCGTGTTCAAGAAGGCCCCTTCGTGCCCGGCGCCTGGCTCCGCCAGCGATGCGCGCGCTGCCGGTGGCACTGCGAGGCACGACGCTCACGCCGACAGCTCTGAAGAGGTGTGCTCGATCACGGTCACGTACTCGGGGACCGTGTCCATGAGCGATCACTACACCGATTCTCAACCCCAGCCCGCGGAGACCAATCAGCAGACCGCGAACCTAACCTGGTCGGAGACGGGAACGTTCGTTGACGTCGATACGAGTCCGAAGTACCTGGCACCCGAGCAGTTGCAACTGTCCGGCTCGGTGTCGGAGACCGACAACGATAACCCAAGCGAGGATTGCACGGGAATGTTCGCCCCCGCGCACACGTCGTGGCCATCCTCAGGTCCGATTGATGAGGCTGCGATCCTCCCTGCAAGTCCGGGCGTGGGCCCCATGGCCGTCGTTGAGAACGCGGACATGCCCTTCGAGGATGTCTACGATTCCGCTTCTGCGATGGGCGACTGCGCCAGCCCCGGCGAGCTCGGTAATCTCCAACCCGCAGCCTGGATCGGGCAGACCGCGTGGGGTGAGCCTGCTTTTGCCGGCGCCCGTTTCCCGGCAACCCAGTCCATGGACACGCCGTCGTTTCCGGTGGACACGTCGGGCACAGATTCGCCATGCTCGACGTGCAGCGAGACCTGGACGCTAAATGTCACCGCAAACCTGAAAGTCACCCTCACCTACGGATGAGGCTGCACGTCGGCGGTGGCCACCGGAGCGAGGAGTTCGTCCCGTGCTGCGGGCAGTCGGCCGTCGGCCCGCGGATCCCCGGCTAACTCGACAGCGTTAGCCCCGGGGTCGATCCGCGGCGTTTCTGCAAACGACCGGCCGCTGCTGAGATGGACGAGGAGCAGCGGCAACCGGCGCCGCTGACCACGTCGCTCCTTTTCGCGTGAAAGGAGCCGTCCGTTCAGCCTTGGTTCGTGAGACGCCCGCCGACGTCCCTCAGGCGATCCCTCATCAGACGTTCGCCAGGCGACCAGGGGAATCGGGGCGAGTGTCCCTGACGCGGCGTGTCCTACCACTGCATCCGGGGCATACGCCTCATCGGCGTGCCCGCCCTTGGCGCGAAACGGCAGTCTCGGTCTCGTGGACTGCCTTGGCGCGGACGATCAGTCTCGTGTCCTCGCTGGGCCTGGTCGTCCAGAATGGGGTCGGTGTCGAGCGTGTTGGTCGAGCTGTCTGATGGCGAGGGGGTCGTCCGCCGCGATGACGGGAAGGTCGTGGTCACCCGGGACGTCGGCTCCGACCGGGGTCAGGCGCTGCGCGAGGGCGATCTCCACCATCCGGTCAAAACTTGGCTTCCAGGTGACCGCTCCCTTGTGGGCGGCCTGTTGCCGGCCGGCGGGGTGAGCGCCGAGGTCATCAACGACCGGGGCTCGCGGGTGCTGGCCGAGATCGGCGGTGGCGCGTATGTCGCCATTCTCGAGCAGCCCAACGATGGCCACGAGCCGGTGGTCTGCTGTCGCGACGCCGCTGGAGCCCCGGTCCGTCGCCCGCTCGCGGCCGACTATCCAAGCGCACCGGTCACCGACGCCGAGGAACCTTGTCCCGCCTGCGGCGCGGCGACTACGACGAGTGCGTTCCGACGGAGTACTGGCGGGGCGGCCGCGCGGGTCCGGACGGGACGACCATCCCCGGTCCGATTGTCGTCTGCCGCGTGTGTGGCCACGAGGAGCCCGAGGGGGCGATCATGCGGTTTTCCTCCCCCGACGACGAGGGCGAGACGGCCCGTGCCGAGCGGATCGCCCGCTCGCGGGCCGAACGAGGGGTTCAGCGGTGGTATCAGAACAAGCTCAGCCTGCGGGCGGTCACGTTTCCGGTGTATGCCGCCGATGGCTGGC
Organism: Solirubrobacteraceae bacterium; assembly: GCA_052147875.1. Taxonomy (GTDB): domain Bacteria; phylum Actinomycetota; class Thermoleophilia; order Solirubrobacterales; family Solirubrobacteraceae; genus Palsa-465. Next base: position 4,959 of record JBKQJQ010000366.1, read on the forward strand.
CGGCCCAGATCAGCGGCAGCGGCTCACGCGGTGACCAACTGACCAGGCTGACGATCGCTCACACCGAAACCCAGGACACGGACCTGCTCGACGAGCGGCCGCGGCTCGAGGTCACGACATCAACCGACGAGCCGCATGACGACGAGATCGCCGTCGCCCGCCACAAGCTCGAGCAGTGGATCCACGACGAGATCGACCACCCCCACTCGCCCGACCTGTCTGACGCCGCGATCACCTTGTGGTTCCGCGCCATCGCTCGCCGCCGCCGCGCCGCCACGCTCGCCGCCACCCGCTCCCAAGCCCAGATCGCGATCGACGGCACCCCACAGCCGTTTCTGACCCTCACCACCCCCAGCGGCCGCTGGGTCGCTGTCCACCACCACGACGACCTCACGGTCACGATCGCCGCCCGTGACCTCAACTCGAAGACGATCACAATCGAACCCATCGCTGACCCCGCCGCCCGCCTGCTCGGCCCAGAACCCGAGGATCGCTGACGCACGGGGCTTGGCCACGCCAACAAGCGCGCTGCGGGTCCTCATCTGCGCCAGCGAGGTCAGACGTCCGGGCGCCGGTGCTAGCAGCGGGTGCGCGGCGACAGCGTCAATCAGCACCGCTCAGCGGCGATCACTGATCCTGGCCCACATCAGACGCTCCTTGACTCTTCTGCGGGCGCAGTTGGCCAGTCTTGGTCGGTCTATCGGTGGCGGTTTATCGTTGGAAGGCGCTCGCGGGCGGGTAGAACTGGCCGGCGGGGAGTCGGATCCCGTTTCGCGCGGTAAACACGACGTCGGCGAAGCGGTTGTTGTTCCCGGGCAGTATCAATCCCCGAGGGCTGACGCATCCCTGCTGATAGCGCCGTCGGTTTTGGGATGCCGATCGGGATGCCTGCTGATAGACCCGGGCGGGAATTTTGCCCTGCCGATAGAGCTGTTTGAGTCGGGGCGACACCGTGAGATCGAGATCCCCCTGCGGCGCCGTGATCGCGAAGCGGGGGCGTAGCGACGTGCCAGTGAACGCTCGCTGCACAAGCGCGCCGATCGACGCGGCCGTGTAGCAGTGGTCATACGTGGCCGCGTACAGTTCGGCGGAAATCCGGGTCAGCTCGAGGCCGATCGAGCGTCGCGGGCCGAGCCTCACAAAGACACTCTGCCGATCGGTATCGAGGCCATACCAGCCGCAAACACCGCCGGTCCCAGCCGGATCCCGGTGGCCATAGAACCACCCCGGATTTGACGGGTCCATGACCACGCGCCACCCCGAGAAGCTCTGACCCGCCAAGACGGCGCGGACCCCAACGGCAAGCGCGGCGGGCGTGGTGCAGTCGTGCTCGTCTTGGAGCGCGATCAAGGCGCGTTGAAGGGAGCGCAGACGCACTCGCGCTGGCGAGTAGGTTGTGGGGAGCGGACGCTCGCCAATACGCTGGCATTGGTCAGACTGGCCGCTGGCGACGTAGACCGAGACTGTCGTGGCGTTCTGCTGGCATGCAACGAGCGGCACAACCGCGAGCTTCGGACCCGTCCGGGATGAGTTGACCCGGTAGCCGTTTGACCGGTAGTCGACGCGGCACAGGCTGATCGGGGATTCGGCGTTGTAATTGGGCTCGCTGGAGTCGACGCGGGCAAGCTGCGTCCCAGACGTTGAGTCGAAGCAGTTGACACGGCCAACGGCGAGGCGCACGGACGGCGACAGTAAGGACTGCGCCGCGGCGACGCCGCCGGTGACGACAGCCAGCGCGGCGAACGAGAACACCAGTCGCCGCGTCCGGAAGCCACGTCCACCGCGACGCCCCGCCGGCGGGCGTCCCGTCTGCTCGGTGGCATGCGTCCGCTGAGTCTGAGCGTCCTCGTAGAGCGCACGGCTGGCGGTCACCAACGAGCGCTCGAACCGGTCCAGTGCCGAGCTCATGATGCCTCCTCTCGAATCGATCGCAGCTGCGCGAGTGCGCGGCTGACGCGTTTGCGCACCACGCTTTGCGACGTCTGCAGCTCTCGCGCGATCTGGGCGTACTCACGCCCGTCGATCACTCGGGCCGTGAGGGCGTGAAACTGATCGGCTGGCAACAGCTCCCGCAGTTGGCCGAGGAGATCCGCGTCGACTGTCGCGTCGTCAACGGCCGTCAGGTCCGGGTCAGATAACTCCAATGGCTGCATCGCCAGCCGGCGCCTGGTGTCATCAGCGACGCGGCCTCTGCGGACTGAGTCGGTCAGCTCGTTGCGGGCGATCGCGAGAAGCCACGCGACCGGCACCGCCGGCAGTTCACGATCCGCGTCGTGGACCGCGACCAGCGCCTTGGCGAAGGTCTCGCACATCAGATCCGAAGCCAGTTCCGCGCTTGGGACCCGCACCCGCAGAAACGCGAGGACATCCCCTCGCCGTGCCCGGTAGAACAATCCGAACGCCTCGGCATCACCCTCGCGCGTGCGCCTCAGCAGCTCGCGATCACGGACATGCACTAAAGCGCTCATGGTCGGTAAAGACGCAGCGACCCCCTCGGTTGTGACCAGCCCGACGAATCGTCAACGTCGTCGCTCGCTGCGGAGCCTACGCTGCCCCTTGCCAACGCCCGATCGGCGCGTCTCTTCCAACCCGAGCGACAACCGCCCGCGCGAAATCCGGTGGTGTCCAGCCGCGACGCACCGCCCGTTTGGACGGAAGGCTGCGGCGGCTGCTACAGCTCCTTGCTGCACACGCCGCGAAGGATCGATGAGAGTGCTGCCTCGAGCGAATCCGGCCGCGAACTTCGGACCAGAGGCGCCTCATGATGTGGAACGACGTGCCGTCCCCAGCCTCGGCCCGGCGCAGTCAACGTTCCCTTCCGTACGGAGCATCTGCTTGGCGCGGTGGTCAACCGGCCCTCGGTGTGGTCTGACCGATGAATTTTCCGCGCCGTGCTGGTCTGTACGCCGAAAACCGACTCACGGGAGACTGACGCCATGCGGAAACTGACCTTCGGCATGAACCTGACCCTGGACGGCTACATCGCCGCGCCCGGCGACGACCTCGGCTGGAGCGTGCCGAGCGACGAACTGTTCCAGTGGTGGTCCGACCGGGTGGGGGCGACGGGCCTGGCGCTGTACGGGCGCAAACTGTGGGAGACGATGAGCTCCCACTGGCCGACCGCCGACCAGCAGCCCGGCGCCACACCGGCGCAGATCGAGTTCGCCCGCCGCTGGCAGGAAATGCCGAAGGTGGTGTTCTCCTCGACGACCAGCACGGTCGACTGGAACACCCGCCTGGTCACCGGCGACGCGGTCACCGAGATCACCAGGCTCAAGGCCGACGACAGCGGCCCCATGGACATCGGCGGCGCCACACTCGCCGCGGCGGCCATGCGGGCCGGGCTGATCGACGAGTACGCGATCGTCACCCACCCGGTCCTGGTGGGCGGCGGCACGCCGTTCTTCACGGCCCTGGACAACTGGGTGAACCTGAACCTGGTGGAGACCCGGACGTTTCCCGACGGCGTGCTCCTGACCAGGTACGAGACCAGGCGCTGATTACCCGACCTCGGATCGGCGCGGGCTCGGGCCACCCAAGGATCTCGTGGCCGTTAGGGGATCCTGTTCTGCGACGCCTCAGAGCGTCGGGCCGATCGCTCCGGCCGCGATCGCTTCACCGGGAGCAGCGACGTCGTCACCGCGGGTCGGATGGCTGCATCACGCCTAGACCGGTCACGGCGCCCGCGCAGCCGCTTTGCTCGGCGACCGGTAGCGCGACTGGGCTCAAGGTCGGTCGGCAGGCCCCCGGGCAGCGGGCATACTTCCGCATTGCGAGGATCCGACAGTCCGCGCCGGCGCTGTCCCTCGTCGTCCAACGCGACACCGCTGAGATCGACGAGCTGCGCGCCTGCAATGCCTTGCAAAGCAGCGGTGTCGGCGCGACGGCGACCTGTGGCTGCTTCTGGGCGGGAGCGACAGCGCGGCGTCGCGGGCGCTGACGATTGTCCGGTCGTCGAATCGCGGCAGTCAGCACGTTTGCTGAGGATCGGCTTGACGCCGAGCGAGCAAGCGGAGCGCTCGCTGCCTCGCCGCAGAACCGGTATCAGGGAGGTGCCGCGATGTGGCGTGGCTCGTTTGTCAAGGCCGGCGGCTGATCGCCGTCAGCCCGCTGCACCGTCGTCAGCCAGTTGAGACGCCCGCCGGGTCGCGGCCACGGGCGCCGTTGCCCGCCCTAGGCGGAGTCGATCTGTATTCGGTGGTCGACTCACGGTGCGTGCGCGTGTCGGGACCCGAAGCGCCGATCCTGGTACGCCTCCCGTTGTCGGGTGGCGGGGTGCACGTCCTGGCCCGTGGCCCAGCCGGCGCTGTGAGCGTCGTTGCTGCCGGCTCGCGTCTTGCCCGCACCTACGTCGCCGATTCTCCTCTGCACGGCGCGCGTGTGGACGTTGTCAACGCCGTTAGCGGCCAAGTTGCTCGTCGTGCGCTTCCGAGCGATCGAGTCGTTGCCCCGCTCGCTCTGGACGCAAATCGACTCGCGGGGGCGATGTTGTCCTGACAAGCACGATCTTCATTCCTCGGCGCGAGCTCGCCAAGGGCTCATGGGGCGATCAGCGCAACCGGGTCGGACGCGCGCTCGGCGCACTCCAGGTCGGCGCCTATCCAGAGCCTCGGTCCACGATCTGCCCACGAGTTTCAGCTCCGGAGCTCGCCGTCGCGCTTTCACCCCACGCCCGAGCCCGTCGTCGAGAAGCTCGCCTCGCCTCGCAGGCCCTACGAGCGCTGATCCCGTGGAAGATCGGCGGCGACTGGAACCTGTGCGGCTAGGAACCTCTTGCGTACTGAAGAGCCGCGTCAGCGAATGCCGGTGCCGCCGGCGTCGGACGGCGGCACCGGTGAACTTGATGTCGCCGAGGCGATCTGCGCTAACAGTTCGGGTGGGGTGGTGCCGCCGCGCACCGTCAGCCGTGGCAGGACGAAGCGGTCCTGCTGGGAGCTCGCCCATCCTGGGATGGCGGTCGTCGAGCCGACGAATCCGGCCGCGCGGACAGCGGCGATCACCGTTGGGTCGTAGTCCCCCGAGGGGTAGCTGAACCAGTTCGCGGAGACCCCGTAGAGGCTGCGCAACATCTCCCGCGCGGTTGCGACCCGCTGGTCAGCCTGGGCGGGGTCGAGCGAGATCAGGTCCGTATCGCCGATTCCTTGTGAGTCAAGCTCCCACCCCGCGGCGATCAAGCCGCGAACCTGCGAATCAGTCAGACCACCCTCCGCGGCCGACAGCCCATTGAGCTGGAGATTCTCTACTCCGACCCAGCCAAGGCGCTTCAGCACCGGTACTGCGTTGCTGTACTGGGACCCATAGCCCGTGTCGAAGCTGATCACGATCGGCTTGCCCGGGCCGAGCGGCACACCCCGGGTCCAGTAAGCCTCGAGCTGGTCGAGTGTCACCGCATGCCAACCGTCCGACTTGAGCGCGTCCATCTGGCTCGAGAACTCGTCGGCCGGTACATAAAGGGCCGCAGGCGCGCTGGTCTGAGCCGGCGGTGCGTTGATCACGTGATAGGTCAAGATCGGCACCATTGCGGTCCCCGGATGGGTAGCGGCGGAGCCCGAGGTGGCAGCGGTCGAGTGCTTGGCGGACGCAGCCAATCGTTGTTTTGGGCTACGCGAACCTGATCCGAGCGTGGACGCAAGCACCACCGTGACCACCACGGCCGCGACCGAGATCAGCGAGCCGAGCGCAGCGAACCGTTCGCGCCTGACTCTCAACTGACGCTTGCGCGCATGTTCGAGGCGACGTCCCTCCGCGTCGCGGAAGCTCATCTGCCGCGACGTTACACCCAGCGCCGTTGTCCCCCGGCCGACGAGCAGCACCGACCCGCCGCTTGGCGCGTTCGCGCGGGGGCGGCCGCGGTCGTGCTGGCCCCCGCACCCGCGACGCCCGGCAGAACATCGAGCTCGCCGTACGGACGTTGTCAAACAGCGTGCACGGCTCGGTGCTGGGCGGTTGACAGCGGTCAGACCGGGGGCGAGTCAGTCGTCGCGCGGTTCGTTCTTTGCCGAGAGGTTGGCGCACGCACAAAGCCTGAACTCGCAGCTGGCTGCGAACAGGCACGGCGCGAGGCGCGAAGCGCCGCCTCGACTTCGCATTCCTCGACTAAAGGTTTGGTCTCTTATGGTCCCCTCGGCTCGTGCTCGCGGCCGTACCCGATCGATAAGGCGCCGGCGATCGGTGCCCCAGAGGTCGTCGGACATGGCACCGACGCCGGGCTGTGGGGTCTTATAGAGGCGCCTCGATATCCGCTTGTCGCGGGTGAGGGCGTCGTCAAGATTGTCTGGCACATGACCGTCGTGGCGGGTTGAGGCTCGCGGAGTACGACGAGCGCGGGCGGCGCATCCGCTTGGCCTGGGGACCCGTGGTCCACGGCGCCAGCAACTACGCGCGACCCGGGGATGAAGGGGGCGCCGGCTACCGACTCCGACAGCCGGGTTGCTACCGCCTTGCGGCGCGCAAGACCAAGGGCAGCGGCGACGTGTGGCTCCGGGTCCCTCCCCGGTCGCAGTGACGATCGACAAACGCAAGCTCCTAGCCAACCGATCAGGGGCGTCTGGGACGGACGGTGGCGTCGCAGAAACTCAACCCCCGAGCGGACAGCGACGACGGCAGCTCAGACGACGTCCCGTAGAGAACTCTTCGTCTCTTACGACGTTTGTCTCACAGGCTGGCGCGAATCTCTGATTGCCAGCAGTACTCAGCACTCCGTCCAATTCAGAAGACCTCAGCAGTCATGTATCTCTCCCGCAAGAGCCTTCTCCCACTCGCGCTCGTCGTCGGTTTGTTCGGTACGCCGACGCTCACACCGGTTCACGTCCCGGGGGCGTCCGGAGGCGTAGCTCATCCGCCGGCTGTCCAGCTCGCGGCCGCCGAGCGCGGGATGGGCCGGCGCCGCCAGAGCCGAGGCGCGAAGGTGCGCGCTGTCCTGAGGCGGGCTGTCGGTGGGGTGCGCGGCGCGGCGACCCGGATCCGTGCGGTGGGCGAGCGTCTCCAGACGCGCCGCCCGCCTCATGACTCGTTCGCGCGCGGACCGCCTCGATCGCCCGGTCTTTGACCTCGAGCGGGACGGCGCCACGCGCCGCCCCGCTCCCGTCTCACGAGGAAGATCCGAGCAGACATCCCGGAGACGCTCGGCACGCCCAACCGGGAGGACGTCACGTACATGCTGATCACCGCGATGGCGATCCCGGATCATTCGACGATCGCGGAGTTCCGCCGCCGGCACGAGAAGGCGCTCGGCGAGTTGTTCAGTGCGGTGCTGGCGCTGTGCGACGAGGCTGGCCTGGTCGTGGTTGGCGTGATCTCGATCGATGGCGTGAAGATCCGCGCCAACGCGTCGCGGGGCGCGAACCGCAGCTACGAGAAGCTGGTTGCAGACATCCTCAAGGAGGCCGAGGAGACCGACCGTTGGGAGGACGGCCTGTTCGGGGAGGATCGCGGCGATGAGCCGCCCGAGCATCTACGGACGGCGGAGGGGCGCCGGGCGGCGTTCAAGGCGGCGAAGGAGCGCCTGGCGCAGAAGGCCGGGCGGGGCGAGGAGCCGGAGGTCGCGCGGATCGAGCTTGACCGGGACCGGGTGGCGGCCGGCGCGGGTGGCAGCGGGTGGCGCACAAGGAGCTGATGCAGCGGCGCGAGCAGGACGCGAAACCGATCGCGCGGTCACGAGCTGAGCGGTTACTCGAAACGCTGCGCCGGTTCGAGGAGAACCGGCAGGTCGAGATCGGAGCCAACGACGCATACGAGAAGTGGTGGGCGGAGCGTCGCGGTGGTGGCGTGCCGGGTCAGAAGCTCGGGATGCCGCCCAAGCCGGTCACAACACCTCTCGAGCCAGAGGGCGTGATGAACAAGACCGATCACGATTCGCGGATGATGCGCACGAAGGGACAACCGACGGTGCAGGGTTACAACGCGCAGGCTGCGGTCACTCGCGGGCAGATCATCGTTGCCGCGGAGATCGCGGTCGAGAGCCCCGACTTCGGTCACCTCGAGCCGGCCGTCCGCGCCGCGCTACGCGAGCTAGAGGATGCGGGTGTGACCGAGCGACCTGAAACTGTCCTGGCCGATGCGGGTTACTGGCACACCAAGCAGTTGGAGAACATCGTCAGCGACGGAATCCAAGTTCTCGTCCCGCCTGACGCCGGACTACGCGAGGGCGCCCGGCCCGGCTGGGACGAAGGCCCTTACGCGTTCATGCGTCGGGTGCTCTCAAGCGAGGCCGGACATGATCTCTACAAGCACCGCAAAGCAACCGTCGAGCCGGTGTTCGCGCAGAACAAGTTCAACCGCGGCTTCCGCCGCTTCCAGCGACGAGGCAGAGCCGCGGTGCGCTCGGAGTGGCGCCTCCAGGCCGCTGTCCACAACCTCCTGAAGCTGCACAACCACTGGATCGGTCCGGCGATAGCCTGACCGGCCGGGCGCGACTTGCCCGGCCACGGACCCGTTCGAAGACACGGTCAGTTCGTCGTCGCGGCCGAATCTTTGCCCGACAGCCACGGCGACGAGCGGGTCGCCTGCCCTCGCCGGTCGCGAGTTCTGCTTTTGACTCAGCACGCGTCCGCGCCGGCCACGGTAGCGCTTAGCGCGACGCTGTCCATTTGCACCTTCGGAGGAGCAGCGGGACGGCGCGCGGACTGATTGCTCCTCTTAGCCCGGAGCAGACGCGCGGCGTCCTTGCGGAGTCAGTGGTGGACGCTGCTGTTGCGGCACCCCTCACGCCGCTCAACTGGCCGCCGCGAGCGCGCATTTGCTGACGGCGCTGATGCCTGGCTGCCCCGCCCTTAGACGGCGCGGCCAGACCTCAACACGAACGAGGCTGCGGCGATTCGCGACCAATTACAACCCCTCGGCGAAGCGGTGTGCGGTGCTAGTCTCCCGGCGCCGGGCTGCAGCTCGCCGAGGTTCGGTCGCTAGCCCGCGAAGCGAACATCGGTAGCACCAGTGACCAGCAGAGCAGACAGGCGAACGCCGAGAGGCCGGCAGTGAGCGACAGCGAGCGAAGTGAGCTCGCGCGCGGCGATTCTGCGGTCCGCCCGCTCGCGGGCGGCAGGCTGCTGTCGGAGATCACCAACCGGATCGTCTCGTTGATGCGCGAGCACTACGGACGCGGACCGATCAAGGCCAAGACCTACGTCCTGGACAACCTGATCGTCTGCGTGCTCAGCGACGGCGGCTTCACCGCGATTGAGCGCACAATGATCGGAGGCGGCGAACCCCAACGTGTGCTGGAGATGCGCCGCGACTTTCAGCGGATGATGAAGGTGCGCTACAGCGAGATGATCGAGGAGCTCACGGGCCGCAAGGTGCTCGCGTTCCTCAGCCAGGCCCACGTCGAACCGGACCTCACGGTCGAGATGTTCCTCATGGACGCGCCGCTAGCCGGCTTCGGTGCGCTCGAACTTGTCGACCTCGGCGACGGCTGATAGCGCCGACGCCCCGGACGAGAACAGGTTCCGTGCCGGCCATTCTTGGCACGTGTACGGCTTCCGGCCCTACACGCGCTAGGCCTCACAGCCTGGGCCGTCCGGCGGTGATCGCGAGGCGCATTTCAGCTGGCTATCGGTGCGGCTGGCGC
>JBKQJQ010000367.1:0-4500 GCA_052147875.1 Solirubrobacteraceae bacterium
GTGGCGCCAGCGAGGCGCGACGAGGTGGCGACCCACACCTCCTGAGCGCCCGGAGCCGTCCCCGGCGATGCGTAGGCTCAGAGGATGGCTCGCGGAACCATCCTCCTCTGCTCAGAGTGCGGTTTTCAGAGCACCCAATGGCTCGGGCAGTGTCCCGGCTGCGAGGCATGGAACACGCTCGTCGAGGAGCGCATTCCGGCGGTGCGCGGCGCAGACGGGCGTAGCGGTGGCAGGGCCGGCGGCCGCGGCCGTGGCCGACACGCGGGCAGTGGAGGCGGCGCTGGGCTGAAGGTCGTGCCCCGCCTGCTGAGCGAGGTCGGCGCAGCCCCGGTGGCGCGCATGAGCACGGGCATCGGCGAGCTCGACCGCGTTTTGGGGGGCGGGCTCGTGCCGGGCGCGCTGGTGCTGCTGGGCGGCTCGCCCGGGATCGGTAAGTCGACGCTGACGAACATGGTGCTCGGCAATCTCGCTGGGGCCGGACGGCGCACGCTGTACGTCAGCGGCGAGGAGTCCGCCGAGCAGGTCAGGTTGCGCGCCGAGCGGCTCGTGCTCGATCCCACCGGTCCGCGCGCCGGCCGCGCGCTCCCGGCGCTCTCGGGGGAGAACCCGGCGCTGACGGCGGAGAACTCGGCGCTGAAAGTCCCGATCCTCGCCGAGACAGACCTGGAGACCGTCCTCGACACGCTAGCCGGAGAGGCGCCGGAGGTGTGCGTGATCGACTCCGTGCAGACCTTGAACGCCGCCGAGTGCAGCGGTGCGCCGGGCTCGGTAGGCCAGGTGCGAGAGGTCGCCGGCCGGATCATGGAGCTCGCGAAGGCCCGCCAGATCGCGGTGATCCTCGTCGGTCACGTGACCAAGGACGGCGCCCTGGCCGGCCCGCGCGTGCTCGAGCACCTGGTCGACTGCGTGCTGCAGTTCGAGGGCGAGCGCGAGCGCACCTACCGGACCGTACGCGCGATCAAGAACCGCTTCGGCTCAACGAACGAGGCGGGCGTGTTCGAGATGCGCGACGACGGCCTCGTCGAGGTGCTCGACGCCTCGGCGCGGTTCGTGGCCGAGGCGACGCGCAGCCCGGGCAGCGTGGTGCTGTGCGCGATGGAGGGCTCGCGACCACTGTTGGTGGAGGTCCAGGCGCTGGTGACGCAATCCGAGCTGGTCCCGCCGCGCCGCGTGGTCGCCGGCCTGGACCGCAACCGCGTGGCGCTCGTGCTCGCGGTGCTCGGGCGCCATGGAGGGGTAGGCCTGGGCGCCGCGGACGTATTCGTCAACGTCGTCGGCGGCGTGCGCGTCGACGAGCCCGGGGCCGATCTCGCGGTTGCGCTGGCGGTCGCAAGCGCCGCCAGGCGGGTGGCGTTGACGGCTGCCGACGGCAGTCCGCTGGCGTGCTTCGGCGAGCTGGGGCTGACGGGCGAGCTGCGCACGGTGGCGCACGCCGACCGTCGTCTGGCCGAGGCGCTGCGGTTCGGGCTCGGACCGGTGCTCGCGCCCGAGACGCATGACACCCTTCGCTCCGCGTTCGGCGCCGTGCTGCACGCGCGCTCGCATGCCGCCGCTGCGGCCTAGTCCGCCCCGTGCGGTCAGCGAACAGCTGTTCTACAACCGATTGCGGTCGCGCAACCTGACGCAAACATTACGGCTAAAATTGCACTGATGCCGCCGCGTTCCGGGGAAGAGCTCAAAGAAGAGCTCGAGTCTCGACAGGAGTCCCGGATCATGAGGGCGCTCGAGATGGTCGCGCCCGGCACCTCGCTCCGCGAGGGGATCGACAACATCGTCGATGCTCGCACCGGCGCGCTGATCGTGATCGGCGACCCTGAGGAGCTCGGCTTCCTGTTCTCGGGAGGAATCAAACTCGATGTCGATTACTCGCCCGCGTTCCTGTACGAGCTCGCGAAGATGGACGGCGCGATCGCGCTCAGCTCCAACGCGACCAAGATCGCCCACGTGAACGTGCAGCTGACCCCCGATCCGACGATCCTGACGCTCGAGACAGGGACGCGTCACCGCACCGCCGAGCGAGTCTCCAAGCAGACCGACGCGATCGTGATCGCGGTCTCGGAGCGACGCGAAGTGGTGTCGCTGTACGTCGACGGGGTCAAATACATTCTCGAGGACATCCCGGTCGTGCTCGCCAAAGCCAATCAGGCACTGGCGACGCTCGACAAGTACCGCAGCCGGCTTGACCAGGTCTCGACCAGGCTGACGGCGCTCGAGTTCGAGGGCGGCGTCACACTGCACGATGTGTTAACGGTTCTACAGCGCGCCGAGCTCGTGACCAGGATGGCGGTCGAGATCGAGCGCTACATCGTCGAGCTCGGCACCGAGGGACGGCTGATCGAGATGCAGCTAGACGAGACGATGGTCGGCGTCGCGGCCGACAAGGCGGCGCTGCTGCACGACTACCTGCTCGAGGACACCGATGAGAGCTTTGCCGGGGTCGTCGACCAACTCGTGCGACTCCCGCATCAGGACTTGCTGGACTTTGGTCGGCTCGCCGAGTTGCTCGGCTACGACCGGAAGCTGAACACCCTGGACTACCCGTCGTCTCCGCGCGGTTTCCGGATCCTGGGTCGGATACCCAGGCTGCCGCGACTGGTCGTGCAGCGAATCGTGACGGAGTTCGGAGGGTTCGAGGAGTTGCTCGCCGCGTCGGATGGCGAGCTGGAGACCGTCGACGGCGTCGGCGAGATCCGGGCGAAGGACATCCGCGAGGGCCTTCGCCGACAGCAGGAGATCAACCTGGTTGATCGCTACCTGCAGACGTAGCGCAATCCGCGAGCGGGCACCGTCCTGCGCCGCAACTGACAGAGGAGGACACCATCACAGAGCTAACGGAAGAGCAGCTGGATGATCTTGAGCCTGCAGATCCGCCACCGCATATCGAGTTCGAAATAGGCGACAGTGTCGTCTATCCGCACCACGGGGCGGGCAAGGTCCTCCGTAAGGAGATGAAGGAGGTGCTCGGTGAGAGCCGCGAGTACCTCACGATCAAGATCCTCCACAACGACATGACCGTGATGGTCCCGACTGAGAACGCCGCGCTGGCCGGGCTGCGACGTGTGATCGACGAGGAGACGGTCAAGAAGGTTCTTGCAGTGCTCGGCGATGAGTGTTCGGAGATGCCGAAGAACTGGAACCGGCGCTTCAAGCACAATCGCGACAAGATCAAGACCGGCGACATCTACGAGCTCGCCGAAGTGGTGCGCAACCTTGCGATCAGAGAATCCGAGAAGGGTCTCTCGACCGGCGAGAAGCAGATGTTCACGCGCGCCAAGAAGATCCTCGCCTCCGAGCTGATGTACGCGCTCGAGATGGACGAGCAGGAAGTGGAGGCGCACCTGTACAGCCTGTTGGTCGAGTCGAACGGCAACGGCAATGGGAATGGCCACGCAAGGGCCAACGGCAACGGCAAGGTGGCCGTCGCCGCGGAGTAGGCAACGAACATGGCGGTCGCGCTGATCGTGGCCGCGGGACGTGGCGAGCGCCTTGGGTCGGACCGGCCCAAGGCGCTCGTCACCGTTTTTGGGCGGCCGATGCTGGAGTGGAGCGTCGCCGCTCTGCGTGCCGTCGCGGCCGTCGACGAGATCGTCGTCGCGCTGCCTGGGGAGGCGCTCGCGCAGGCTCCGGTCGGGACGCTGGCCGTAGCCGGCGGGGAGTTCCGGTCGCAATCCGTCCGCGAGGCACTGCGGGCCGCGGCCCAAGGCGCCGATCCGGTGATCGTCCACGACGCCGCCCGGCCGCTCGCCAGGACGGCGCTGTTCGAGGCGGCGCTCGGCGAGCTCGTGCGCTCTGGAGCCGACGCCGTGATCGCGGCCGCGCCGGTATCTGACACGATCAAGGAGGTGGGCGACGACGAGCGGACCGTGGCGCGCACGCTCGACCGTTCACGACTGTGGGCCGTTCAGACGCCGCAGGTGTTCAGGCGCGAAGCGCTCGAGCGGGCGCTGTCGGCTGGGGATGAGGAGCTCGCGCGCGCGACTGATGACGCGTGGCTGGTCGAGCAGGCCGGCGGGGTGGTGCGCGTGGTACCCGGTGGAGCCGACAATCTGAAGGTCACGACGGCCGCCGATCTCCGGTTCGCTGAGCTGCTGCTGATGGAGCGCGCTTGACCTCCGGGATCGGATATGACTGCCATCGCCTGGTCGCCGGCCGGCGGCTGGTGATCGGCGGCGTGCAGCTCGAGCACGAGCGCGGGCTCGACGGCCACTCCGACGCGGACGTGCTGACGCACGCGGTGATCGATGCGCTGCTTGGGGCATGCGGGCTGGGCGACATCGGTCAGCACTTCCCCGATACCGACCCGCAGTACGAGGGCGCCGACTCGATCGCGCTCCTGCGGACGACGGTCCAGAGGGTGGGTGAGGCCGGCTACGCCGTCGTCCACGTGGACGCGACCGTTGTCTTGGAGCAGCCGAAGCTGGCGCCGGTTCGCGACCAGATCCGGGCGACGCTCGCAGGCGCGCTGGGACTGGGGACCGCACACGTGAACGTCAAGGCGAC
>JBKQJQ010000368.1:0-12056 GCA_052147875.1 Solirubrobacteraceae bacterium
CGGTGCTCATCAGTGCGCTCCCGAGGTCCATCAACACCAACACGCCGTCGGGCGACATCGCCCGCTCGATCGCCGCCAGGGGCCGCTCGAATGCCATCCAATTTCCGGCCCGGGGCACTGATGGTCGGGATCGTCGTCGTCTCCCACAGCGAGCCGTTGGCCGAAGGCGTCGTCCGCCTCGCACGCGAGATGGGCGGCGAGGATCTGGCACTCGAGGCGGCCGGCGGGATGGATGAGCCGGGCGTACTGGGTACCGACGCGGATCGCGTACGGGCGGCGATCGAGCGGGCGATGTCGCCCGACGGCGTGTTGGTGTTGATGGACCTCGGGAGCGCACTGATGAGCACCGAGTTCGCGATCGAGATGCTCGCCGGCGCCTCGGGCGAGGTGAGGATGAGCGAGGCGCCGCTGGTCGAGGGGGCGGTCGCCGCCGCGGTCGCAGCGCGCGGCGGCGCGACGCTCGATGAGGTCGCAGTCGAGGCGCGAGGAGCGCTGGCGATGAAGGCATCGCAGCTCGGCGTCTCCGTGGAGGAGCCCGTCGGCGTCGACGTCTCGGGTGCCGCGCCGGATGCGACAGCGACGCTCGCGGTACGCAACAAGATCGGCCTGCACGCCCGCCCGGCAGCGCGCGTGATCGAGGCGGTTCGCGACCTCGACGCCGATGTGTGGATCGCGAAGGCGGGCGCGGGCCGGGCGCCGGCCAGCGCCAAGAGCCTGACCGCGGTCGTGTCGCTCGGGGCCCGGATGGGAGACGAGCTCGAGGTGAGCGCGACGGGTCCTGATGCGCACGCGGCGATCGCGGCACTCATGGCGCTGGCGGACGAAGGCTTTGGGGACGGGGTGGATGCCGTGGTGGTCCAGGCGCCGCCCGCGGCGTTCTCGGGGCCGCCCGTCGCGGGCGATCTGCTGTCGGGCGTTCCCGCATCGCCGGGGGTGGTGCTCGGGACCGTGTGGCGCCTCGACGGCGCGTCGGCCGCGCCGCCACGCGATCGGCCGGTCGACGATCCCGCGGCCGAGCGAGCGCGCCTCGACGATGCACTGGCGGAGGCTGCGACTGCGATCGGCGCCGACCGCGAACTGATTGCCGGACGCGCGGGTCAGGCCGAGGCGCAGATCTTCGACGCGCACGCGGCGCTGCTCGCGGACGAGGCGCTGCTGCGTCCGGCCCGGTCAGCGATCGAGCGCGGCGCAAGCGCCGAACGTGCCTGGCACGACGCGGCCGTGGCGGTCGCCGGCCAGTACCGGGCGCTGAGCGACCCGCTGCTGGCCGAGCGCGCGACCGACGTGCTTGACGTCGGCGCCCGAGTGGTCGGGCTGCTGAGCGGGGCGAGCGCTGAGACGGTTGCCCAGGCGGGGATCGTGATCGCCGACGAGCTGACGCCCGCGCAGGCTGCCCGGCTCGATCCGTCGCTGGTGACCGGGATCGCAACGGCCGGCGGCTCGACGACCGCGCACGCGGCGATCCTCGCCCGGGCGCTCGGGCTCCCGGCGGTGGTCGGGCTGGGATCCGGGTTGCTGGCGATCGCCGACGGCACGACCGTCCTGCTGGATGGCCGTGCGGGCACCGTCCTGATGGACCCTTCGCCCGAGGTCCAGCGCGACGCTTGGACCCGTCGCGAACGCGACGAGCGCCGGCGTGCGGCGGCGCGCAAGCGCGCGCACGAGCCGGGTGCGCTGCGTGACGGCACGCGGATTGAGGTGTTCGCCAACCTGGGCGCGGTCGGCGAGGCGCCGCGGGCGGTGGAGCTCGGGGCCGAGGGCGTTGGCCTCCTGCGCACGGAATTCCTGTTCCTCGACCGCGCCACGCTGCCTGACGAGGACGAGCAGGCCGAGACCCTGCGCGGGATAGCGGTCGACCTCGGCGGGCGGCCGCTCGTCGTGCGGACGCTCGACGCCGGCGCCGACAAGCCGCTGCCCGCATTGCCCATGCCCGCCGAAGCGAACCCGTTTCTCGGCGTCCGGGGGATCCGCCTGGCGTTGGCGCGCGAGGACGTGCTCGAGACCCAGCTGCGGGCGATCCTGCGCGTGGCTACTCAGCACCCCGTCAAGGTGATGCTGCCGATGGTCGCAACCGCGGACGAGATCGAGGCCACGCGGGCGGTCCTCGCGCGCGCGCGTGAAGCCACCGGCGTCGCCGCCGAGTTCGAGCTCGGGATCATGGTCGAGGTGCCCGCCGCGGCGCTGACCGCCAATGTGCTCGCCGAGCAGGTCGACTTCTTCTCGGTCGGGACCAACGATCTGACCCAGTACACGATGGCCGCCGAGCGCGGCGATCCGCGGCTGGCGGGGCTGCTTGACGGAACCCAACCGGCCGTGCTGCGGCTGATCAAGGAGACCGTCGCCGCGGCTGCGGCGCACGGGTGCTGGGTGGGGGTGTGCGGCGAACTGGCCGGCGATCCGGAGGCGGCCGTGCTGCTTGCCGGACTCGGGGTGACCGAGCTCAGCATGGCGCCGCCGCTGATCGCCGAGGTCAAGGCTGCTCTGCGCCAGGTTTCGCTGTCCGACGCGCGTGCGGCGGCCGATTCCGCGCTAGGCGTTCGCGACGCAAAAGCGGCACGATCGCTCGCATCAAGCCTGCTTCGCGAGTGAGATCATTCTCGGCGTGGAGGCCGGTACATTGAGCGCGCTCCGCTCGTCACGCATGCTCGCCGTCGGTACGGGGACGCGGATCGTGCTGTCGCCGGTCGTGATGGCGCTGGTGCTCAACCACTCGTACACGATCGCGACGATCGTGTTCCTGGTCGCGGCCGCGACCGACTGGGTCGACGGCCGGCTCGCGCGCCGCTGGGGAGTGACGACCCGGCTCGGATCGTTCCTTGACACAACGGCCGACAAGCTCCTGGTGACGACGGCGCTGATTGCGCTCGTCTCGGTCCAGCGCGTGTCGCCGTGGATCGCGCTGGTCATCGTCGCCCGCGAGTTCGTGATCCTCGGCCTCCGACTGGCGGTCGAATCTGGGGGACGCCATATGGAGACGTCGATGCTCGGCAAGTGGAAGGCGACCGTCCAGTTCGTGGCGATCGCGCTGGCGATGATCCGCCCGGATGTGGTGATCGCCGGCGCCTACCTCGACCAATGGGCAATGGTGATCGCGGCGGTCGTCACCGTGTGGTCTGGGATCGACTATCTCGTGCGTTCGTCGGACGCGCTGCGCTCGGCGCCTTCGTGAGCCGCGTCTTTGTCACCGGTGCGACCGGCCTGATCGGAGGAGCGCTCATCGGGCGGTTGCTCGAGCGCGGTGACGAAGTCGTCGGTCTTGCACGTAGCGGCGAGGCCGCCGCAGCGCTCGAGCGACGCGGGGTCGCGGTCGTCCGGGGCGACGCCGAGGACGAGTCGGCGCTGCGACAGGGGATGGACGGATGCGAGCTGGCTTTCGCAGTCGCCGGGATCAACACACTGTGTGTATCCGATCCAGGACCGATGCAGCGGGTCAATATCGGCGCCCCGGTCGCGGCGGTCCGTGCCGCGGCCGCGGTCGGCGTCCCACGCCTCGTTCACACGTCCTCCGCCGCGACCCTGGGGGAGGCGCCGGGGACGATCGGAAACGAGTCGACCATGCACCGCGGCTGGTATCTGTCGACCTACGAGCGCACGAAGACCGAGGGCGAGCACGCCGCAATCGCGGCCGCACGGGCGCTTGATCAGGACCTCGTGAGCGTCAACCCGTCCTCGGTTCAGGGCCCGGGGCGGGCCGGTGGCACGGGTCGCTTCCTGCTCGCGTTCCTCGATGGGCGGCTGAAGGTGTTCGTCAAGACGAACGTCAGCCTGGTCGACATCGCCGACTGCGTGGAGGGCCACCTGCTGGCGGCGAGCTACGGCCGGGCCGGCGAGCGATACGTGCTGAGCGGGATCAGCCTGACGATCACCGAGGCGCTCGCGCTCGCGGCCGACATCGCCGGTGTGCAGCGGCGGCCGCGGCTGGCCCCGCGCGCGGTCGCGGAGGTCGCCGGAGCGATGGTCGAAACGGGTTCACGGTGGCTGGGTCGTGAGCCGCCGGTCTGCCGAGAGATGGTCCGGACGCTGCTGCACGGACACCGCTACGACGGCTCGCGTGCGACGCGCGAGCTGGGACTGCAGTACACGGACCCGCGCGACACGTTGCGCAGGACGATCGACTGGGCCCGGTCAGAGGGGCTTTTGCGAAACTCGTAGTCTGGAGGAGCCGTGAGGGAGTTGAACAGTGCTTGATGTCGACCTGAGGGGCCTGGCTGGTGGCGGGCTGAAGCTCGCTGAGCGCTTCGGCGACGAGGCGTATTACGTCGCGGTCTGCATCCGCAGCGGCATGGTCCGGCCGGAGCTGCCGCACCGGGTGGTGAAGATCCTGCTCGCGTTCGAGCACTACGGTCTGCTGGCCGGGACTGTTGCCGTCGGCGCGATCCGCCACGGCGACCGGGTCGCGTTGCACGACGAGCGCGGCGACATCACCTACAACGAGCTCGACGAGCGCTCCAACGCGCTCGCCAATGCCTGGCTGGACGGCGGCTTGAAGGCGGGCGACGGCGTCGCGATCCTGGTCCGCAACCATCGTGGCTTCCTCGACGCCGTGTTCGCGGCGGCCAAGTGCGGCGCCCGGATCGTGCTCTTGAACACCTCGTTCGCTGGTCCGCAGATCCGCGAGGTCGCCGGTCGCGAGGGAACTGAGCTGCTGGTCTACGACGACGAATACGGCCAGATGCTCGAGGGGATCGAGCCGCCCCACGGCAGCTGGCGCGCGTGGACCGACGGCGACGCTTCGGAGGACGAGGACACGATCGAGAAGCTGATCGCGAGGGGTTCGACTAGTTCGCCCCCGAAGCCCTCGACCGGGCCCAAGATCGTGATCCTGACCAGTGGCACGACCGGGACGCCGAAGGGCGCTCCGCGTTCCGAGCCCCGCTCGATGTCGGTCGTCGGTGGGCTGCTCGGCAAGGTGCCGTTCCGCGCACGCGAGACGACCGAGCTGTGTGTTCCGATGTTCCACGCACTCGGGATCGCGCACATGGTGCTGGGCCTGGCGCTCGGCTCGAAGCTCGTCGTCCGGCGGCGCTTTGACCCCGATCAGACGCTCGACAGCATCGAGCGCAATCAGGCTACAGCGCTGATCGTTGTGCCCGTGATGCTGCAGCGAATGCTCGACCTCGGAGACGACGTCGTCGCAGCTCACGATCTCAGCTCACTGAAGGTGATCTTCGTCGGCGGATCGCAGTTTGGCATCGAACTGTGCAAGCGGTCGCTGGAGGCGTTCGGCCCGATCGTCTACAACCTGTACGGCTCGACCGAGGTCTCGTACGCCACGATCGCGACGCCGGCCGACCTCGCCGAGGAGCCCGGCTGCGTGGGTGCAGTGGTGCGTGGCTCGATCGTCAAGATCTTCGACGAGGACGGCAACGAGGTGGACCCGGGGCAGACCGGCCGCGTCTTTGTCGGCAACGCCAGTCAGTTCGAGGGCTACACGGGCGGCGAGACCAAGGAGCAGATCGCGGGCCTGATGTCATCGGGCGATGTCGGCCACTTCGATGAGAAGGGGCGGCTGTTCATTGACGGCCGCGACGACGACATGATCGTCTCCGGTGGCGAGAACGTGTTCCCCGGCGAGATCGAGGAATTGCTCGCCGGTCACGAGGCGATCGAGGAGGTCGCCGCGATCGGCGTCGACGATGAGCAGTTCGGCCAGCGGCTGAAGGCATTCGTCGTACTTCGCGATGGCAAGGATTTGAGCGAGGACGAAGTCAAGGCATACGTGAAGGACAACCTCGCCAACTACAAGACACCGCGCGAGGTCGCGTTCATCGAGGAGCTGCCGCGTAACCCGACCGGCAAGGTGCTGAAGCGCGAGCTTCACGAGCTGGGTGACGACGAGTCCGTCGACGTCGCGGAAGCCGCCGCCGTCTCGGACGACGACTGAGCGGTTGCGTCTAGACTCGGCGCGGATGCTGATCCTGCCGCCGGGGCACGCACAAACCGTTCGCACGAAGCGGGCGCTGCGTCCCCGCGAGAAGGCGATGATCAGCGGCGTACTGGGCGTCGTCGCGCTGCTGGCCGCGGGGCTCGTGATCTCATTCGCCACCGCGGGGCACAAGTCGGGTCACGGGTGTATCTCGGTCTCGCTCGCGTACTCGGTAGGTGGTGCCCAGATCTACCGCTGCGGGTCCGCGGCGCGCTCGATGTGCGCCAGCATCAACCAGCCCGGCGGCAGTACCGGGGCCACGGCGCAGGCGCTGACACCCGAGTGCCGCAAGGCAGGGCTGCCGGTTGGATGACGGACGCCGCGTTGGAATTCCGCGCGCAGTTCCCGGTTCTGGAGCGGACCGCGTATCTGAACGCGGGCACCGAGGGGCCGCTGCCGGCTGCCGCGGCGGAAGCGGTCAGGCGGCGGATCGAGCTAGAGCTGAGCGGAGGACGCTGTGGCAGGACCTACATGACGTCGGTCATGGAGCTGGCCGATGAGCTACGCGCGGGCTACGCGCGGGTGCTCGGCGCCGACCCGAAGAACGTCGCGCTGACGGGCTCGACGACCGACGGCGTCAACACCGTGCTCGGGGGGCTCGACCTTCGCCGCGGCGACCGAATCGTGACCAGCGACGAGGAGCACCCAGGCCTGCTGGCACCGCTCGCTCGTGCCCGTGACCTGCATGGCGTCGAGATCGTCGTCGTGCCGTTCGCCGAGATCGCCGGTGAGGTGAACGGGGGCACGAGGCTGGTCGCCTGCTCGCACGTCTCGTGGGTCAGCGGACAGGTAGTCGACCACGAGGCGCTGGCTCAGACCGGCGTTCCGCTGCTGCTGGACGCCGCGCAGGGAATCGGCGCGGTGCCGGTCGATGTCGAGGCGCTCGGCTGTGCTTTCTACGCGGCCTCGGGTCAGAAGTGGCTGTGTGGTCCCGAAGGCAGTGGCTGCCTGTTCGTGCACCCGGACCACCTCGGCGACCTGACCACGCCGTGGCCCGGGTTCAAGTCGCTGGCAGATCCTCATGATCCGCTCACATCGCCACCGGCCGAACACGCGGTCCGCCTTGACCACGGGTTCCCGCCCGGCATACGCAGCGCCGGGGCGCTCGCCTCGCTGGGCGTATTCGAGCAGGCCGGCTGGGAGTGGGTCCACAAGCGGGCCGCCAACCTCGCTGCATCGCTCGCTTCGCGGCTCGCTGAGCGTGGGCTCGAGGTCGGGCCACGCGGGCGCTCGACGCTCGTCTCCTACAAGGCGGTGGCCGACGTCGACGAGGAGGTCGCGCGGCTGGCTTCGGAGGGGTTTGTCGTCCGCAGCATCCCGTCGCACGACTACATCCGCGTGTCGGTTGGCGCGTGGTCGTCGCAGGACGAGCTCGAGCGGCTGGTGAGCGCCGCGGCGGTCTAGCAGTTCACGCGGCCGCGGGCTCGGCGCGCAGTTCGACCTCGAACGGCTGCGACTCGCGCTGCAGCTCGCCGCGGGGGCCGATCCGGTACGCGCCGGTGCGCCGCAGCGGCGGCGAGTAGGCGTGGATCGTGACGGCCGGCTCGCCACCGGCGTGAAGCACGCGGTGGATCGCGACCGGCGGGACGGTGAAGGTTGTCCCGGGCCCGAGCACGCGTGAGCGTGGGGCAGAGCCGAGCGTCAGACGGTCCTCACGCACGCGGCCCGATACGACCGTGATCGCGGCGGCCGACTCGTCATGGTCGTGGAAGCCTGTGTCCTGGTCATGGCTCCAGCAGATCACCCAGGCGTTGACCGTCTCGTCGTCCCAGATCTGCGCGTACACCCGCGCGCCGTCTGCTTGGCGGACCAGGTGGCGCCAGCGCTCCGGGGAGGCCGCCAGGCGCGCGGCGAAGCGGCGTAGCTCAGCCGGGGTCATGGCCGCTAAGCCTAGTAAGTCAATTCATTTTGTCAAGATACTTTGTTGGTTGCGAGGCTATCGGCGATCGCGAGATCGGCCGTCTTGACCTTGGTGGCGTCTGCGACCAGCGAGCGGGTGGCGGCGCCGGCGGCCTGCGCATCGTTCTTGATCGCGGCGGCGGCGATCCGCCTGAGGTCGACCGCGACCGCGTCAAAGCCGGTCACCAGCTTGTCCAGGTTTGACTTGTAGCTCGCCGGCGGCTTGAGCTTGGCGAGCTGAGCGCCCTGCTCCCGTGCGCGCGCGGCCAGCGGCTGAAGCTCAGCCGCGAGCTGAGCGTCCGTCTTGTCCTTCGCGCCGCCGACGGTCGCCTCGAGGTCCTGACCAAGCTTGCGAAACTGCGCCCGGTCGGTCTCAAAGCCTGACTTGAACACAGTCAGGCTGGGGGCGCTTGAGCCACAGGCGGTGATCGCGAGCGCGCTCAGCGCCGCGACGATCGCTGCGGCCCTGGATCGCGTACCGGCTGCTGCCACGGCCAAGCACTCTACAAATGGGACGGTAGTAGCGTCTGTCATATGACCGGCGAAGACACTGATGTTCATCGGTTGAAAGAGCTCCAGCTGGCGCAGGAGGAGGTCGCCCGCGAGGCGCTCGAAGATGCGGTCAACGAGGCCGATGCGGCGAAGCAGGAGCGCCGTGCCGACAAGGCTCGGTACCTCCGCGAGAAGCTGCAGGAGCGCGAGCGTTCTGAAGCGGAAGCGGCGCGCGAGGACTGACGCTCCGGCGGGACGTGGTGATGCATGCCACAAACGCCTTGTGACGGTCCTCACAGCCGGGCTCTTACATCGCTCCTACGCTGATTCGACACTCGTCTTGCGCCTGCCGGGGATGGTGTTAGGGCATCGAACAAGGAGCCCAAAAAATGACACTCATCGTGATCGGCAACATCGTCCTCATGACAACCATCGCCGTCGGGATCATCGGCCTGCTCGCAGCGTCTATCCACACCTCGCGCCCGCGGGTCGAGGCTCGGAGGGTCGTGCAACGTGCGCCGCGGCAACGCCCTGCTCGTGCCCGTGCGTATCGCTCGTACGAGGGCCTGAACGCATAGCTGAACTGAAGATCTAGCTTCAATCGGCCCGCATTCCCTTCGGGGGGTGCGGGTCGTTTATTGCAACTTGCGCTTGACCCTCATGCGAACATATGTTCGTGACGAGCGAGGGCAGCCCGTACGCCCAGTTTCGCCGGGCGCTCGAGACCGGCAATGAGCTGCTGGTCCTGAGCACGGCCCGCGAGCTGCCGCAGATCGCACTCGATGATGCGCTGCGGATCTGTCTCGTGCTTCGCGACGGTGACCCGCGCCGCTATGAGCGCGCGGCGGTCCGGTGGCTCGGCCGCTTCGCGCTCGAGGCGCGGGCAGTCACGATCCGCGATCTGCGCGCCGCGGCTGCGGCGCTCGACGCGTTGCCGTCGCGCGCGGGCGAGGCAATGGAGCAGCTACAGCAGCTGTGCGTTGCGTGCGGCGTCACCTAGCGCGGGCTTATAGTCCCCCCCGATGGAGGTCAACCATCAGGTCCGACTTGCCGCACGTCCGACCGGGCTGCCGAGCGATTCCAACTGGGAGCTGACGACTGAGCCGGTTCCAGCGCCGGACGAGGGCGAGTTCGTGGTCAAGATCTCGCACCTGTCAGTCGATCCGGCGATGCGCGGGTGGATGAATGACGCTCCGTCGTATATCCCGCCGGTCGAGATCGGCGCGGTTATGCGCGCCGGGGCGGTGGGCCGGATCACCGCCTCACAGCGCCGGGGATTCGAGGTCGGCGAGCACGTGTACGGCGCATTCGGGGTACAGGAGTTCGCGCGGTCGAGCGGTGACGGGGTATTCAAGATCGACCCATCGCTGGCGCCATTACCAACCTACCTCGGCGCGCTTGGGATGACCGGTCTGACCGCGTACTTCGGACTGCTGGACGTCGGCCGGCTGGCCGACGGCGAGACCGTGCTCGTTTCCGGTGCCGCCGGCGCGGTCGGCAGCGTCGCGGGCCAGATCGCGAAGCTGAAGGACTGCACCGTGATCGGGATCGCGGGCGGCGCCGACAAATGCGCGTGGATCGTCGACGAGCTCGGGTTTGATGCGGCGATCGATTACAAGAGCCAGCCTGTCCGGCGGGCGCTGCGCGAGTACCCACGGTTCGACGTCTACTTCGACAACGTCGGCGGGGAGATCCTCGACGCCGCGCTGGCCAGGCTCGCGCGCGGCGCGCGGATTGTGATCTGCGGAGCAACCTCGCAGTACAACGCCGAGCGGGTCCGTGGCCCGGCCAACTACCTCGCGCTGATCCCGTCGCGCGCAACGATGACCGGGATGGTGGTGTTCGACTACGCGGACCGCTACCCGGAGGCGATGACTCAGCTTGCGCGCTGGCTGGCCGAGGGCAAGATCGTGTCGCGCGAGCACGTCTTCGGTGGTGGCGTGAGCGCGTTTCCGGAGACGCTGCTGAAGCTGTTCGCGGGGGAGAACACCGGCAAGATGGTGCTCGAGGTCTAGCCGCGTCGGCCCGCGCGGCCGGGCGCAATGTCAGTCCGTGGCCGGCCGGGCCGCGACCGTAGACGGGCCGCCCAGCACCTTCTCGACCGCGTCGGCGAACCGGCGCCACTCGAGCGAGCGCTCGCCGAGCCCAGCGCGCCCCCGTTTGGTCAGCTCGTACTGGCGGCGCCGGCGCCCGTTGCTCACCGTCCAGCTGCTCCTCAGCAGGCCATCGGACTCGAGCCGGTGGAGCGCCGGATAGACGGTCCCCTCGGGTAGGTCGAAGCGTCCGCCACTGCGGGCTCGGAGCCGCTCGACGACGGCGTAGCCGTGGACCGGGCCGTCGGCGACCACCGCCAGCAGCAACGCGTCGAGGTGTCCCTTGATCGCTTCGCCGGCCATGGCTAGTGATTCTAAGCATAGGTAGCCTAGGCGTCAATCGGTGCCGGCCTGCTGGGGTAAGCTCGTCGCAGATCCGAGCGGGACAAGGAGCACAGATGGGATTGGCTGACAAGTTCAAGGATTTGACCAAGCAGGCGCAGGACGCGGTCGTCGAGCACAAGGATCAGATCCACGAGGCCGTCGAGCGGGCGAGCGTCACCGCGGACGAGCAAACCGGCGGCAAGTACACCGCGAAGATCGCCAAGGTCGGGCAGAAGGCAGGTGAGGCGGTCGACAAGTTCGCCGAGTCCGGGCGCCCGCCAAGCGACGGCGGCGCGCAGTAAGGCGACCCGCGGAGCGACGCAGCCCGTCGCCAACCGCCGGGCCTGATGCCAGGCGGGTGACGCCGGAGCGCCACCCGCCCCAGGCCTCAGTTGCCCCCGGACGTTCCCGATCCGCCGCCGCACCGCCGCCCGAGCACTACTGCCCCCAGTGGCTCGGGATGGCGATGAGCGGGGTCGGCCTGCGCCGCAGCGAAGAGCCGCCCCCGGCGATCGCCATCAAGTCTCGCCCCAGACTTGCGATTGGCGATCCCACCTAGCTCTTCGTTGATCGAGTTCATCATTGGTGTTGGTCAGCCCGAATCTGGCCTGGCGCTGCCCCCCGGCGGGGCGCCGATTTGCTTTGAGTGCGTAGCCCCCGGTGGCTACGCACCGGAAACCTGGCATTGGGTCGTTGGCAATACGTTTCCAAAACGTTGCAGGCGTCAGGCGGGCGTCAACTATGGCCGCCATCTGATCGAGATCAGCTGGCAGCCTGATGGAGCGCCGGCCAGCGGCCGTACACGGCGAGCCCGCTGGCGATCACCGTCAGCGTCCAAGCGGGTGGCGCTCGCTGCCCCTGCCTGCTCGCGAAGCGGGGATAGACCGCGAACACGATCAGCTGGCTCAGCCACAGCGCGACCAGCGACGGCTCGGCCAACGTGTTGTAGAAACCGATTGGGTCGATCAGGCTCGCGTCGGCGAGCAGACCCGGCGCAGCCAAGCCCGCCAAAGCCAGCGGCCCGCCGAACGACGCGATCGCGACGCCCGCGAACGCCCACCGTCCGATCGGGTTGGGGACCCAGCTCGGGCGCGCGCTGGATCGCCGCCGTTTATGCGTCTGGGTGCCCGCACGGAGGCGGGCACCCAGAGACTGCTGCGAGACGTGCGGCCCGGCCGGCTAGCCCCAGCTGCTACCGCCCGAGCCGCTCGACGACGAGCTCGAGGCGCCGCCAGACGAGGCCTTGGTCGATGCCTCGATGGCGGTGCCGGTCGGCGCGACCAACCACCACTTGGCGCCGAAGTTGTTGCTCCCCTCGCCGC
>JBKQJQ010000369.1:0-8535 GCA_052147875.1 Solirubrobacteraceae bacterium
AGGAGGTCGCCGGTTCGATCCCGGCTGGCTCCACTGAAGGAAAGTGCTGCAAATACGTCGCTTTCTCGCCTATGGCGATCAGGGCGACGACGGTTCGGGGGGAGGGCCGGGGTGCATGAGGGGTGCACCGGGATCTTGGCAGCTGCGCTTAGCCCCCGAGAGGAGGCTGCGCGTGCGCCTGAGAGTGCTGTTTCTGGCGACGAGCAGGTGCCGGGCCATACCGCGGTCGAGACCCGAATTGATGCTCGCACGGGCATGAGAGGCGCGGCTTCGTGACTGCCTGTGGTCCGTTTCCGGCCGCGCGTGCTTACGCCATGCTCGGCACAGGTTCCTGACCAACCGACGGGGTCGGCGGTGTGATCGCCTGCGTCGCGATGTCGGCCGCTGCGCGCTCCCGCCGGCTGAGGTAGAGGAACGGTGCGCTGATCAGTTGGATCGTGCCGCCGAGCGCCATTGAGGTCGCGTAGCTGTATGCGTCTGCCGCCTTTCCCAGCGCTGGCTGGATGACCACACCGCCGACCGATCCCATCGACGATGCGAACGAGAGCACGGTTGCGCGCTGGCCCGGCGGGATCATGTCGTTCAGGTACGCCTGCCGGATCGGCATCTCGGCGGCGAAGACCATCGCCCAGAGGACGAGCAGCACGAGCGCGAGCCCGAAGGAGTCGGCGAGGCCGAGGGCGGCAAGGATCGCGGCGTTTAACAGCGCCCCGAGAATCAGCGGCGTCGTCCGCTTCCCGAACAGGCGCCGGAAGCGGGGCGCGAGGTAGCCGCCTACGATCTGCGCTCCGGCGACGATCGCGGCCGCGAGCCCGGCGATTGTGTACGCCTTTGGGTTTCCGTACAGTCGCAGCAGGTACGGCTGCAGGGCGTAGAAGGTGTAGATCCCGACTCCGGAGGCGAACGGGGCGGCCAGCATCACCCAGCGGACCGGCGGATTCTTCAGCCCGTAGGTGAGAGACGCGTCCAGCACCTCGCGGGTCGAGCCCAGCACGCCCTTCGAGCGGTCGGGAGTGAAGCCCAGATCCCACATCAGCCGGTGGGCGACGAGGAACATGATGGCCAGCACCCCGACCCGCATCAGGAATGGAACGCCGAGTGAGGTTGCCTGAGCGATCGCGCCGCCGGCGACCGAGCCGCCGAGCATCGCCGCGCCGCTGATCATCTGGCCGCGACCCATTACCTGCTCGAGCGCGCCGTCGTAGTCGGCGTACTGGAGCGCGTCGACCAGCCACGCCTCGACCGCGCCGGAGAAGAAGGTGAAGCCGAGCCCGAGCAGCATCGAAACGATTGCCCACGGCAAGAACGGCGCCTTTGTCTCCCATAGCAGCCAGTAGAGGAAGGTCGACCCTGACAACGTCAGCGTGCCGAGCAGGTACGACGTGCGCCGCCCCCAGATGTCGGCGACGACCCCGGTCGGGATGTCGCACAGCACCATCCCCACGGTGAAGAACGCATTCGCCGCGAACACCTCCAGCCTGCTAAGTCCCGCGTCGAGGAGGAAGAGCGTATTGATGCCAAAGATGAACGACGCAGCGAGAGTGTTCCCGGCCTGAAGCGTCAGGTACACGCGCTGGATGCGATTGGCGAGATCGTGCTCAGTGTTCATGGCAGCCTCCGTTGGTTCTGTCGGTGTAGATCCGGCTGCCGCGGTGAATCCATCGCGGCTCAGGCTCTTACCGGCGCTCCGCGGCTCGCCGCGATTGCCACGCGCCTGATCGACCGCTGAGGCCGGAGCCGGAGCAGCTCACGATCCAGTCCGTCGGTACGCGGGTCCGCGATCCCCGCGCGCTGTCGGCCTCAGCGGCCGCGATCTGGTCCCCGATGCCTGCCGAGCGGCCGTACTCGATCGATACACGAGCGTTGGATTTCGCCGCCGACTCGGATCTCAGTCGAAAAAGGCCCAACCGGACAGCGAAGGAGAACCGAGATGGGAAAGATCGTGGTCAGCGAGAACATCACCCTCGACGAAGTCATCCAAGACCCCGCTGGTGCCGAGGGCTTCAGGCACGGAGGATGGGTCGGCCGGGTCGGCGACAAGGGTCGCGAAGAGGCCGCCAAGCTGCTGCTCGACGAGACGCTAGCCGCCGAGGCGCTGCTATGGGGTCGGCGAACCTACGAGTTTCTCGCCGAGCGTTGGCCATCCCGCAGCGGCGAGCTGGCGGACAGGATGAACAGCATGCCCAAGTACGTCGTGTCCTCGACCCTCAAGGATCCCGGGTGGAACAACACGACGGTGCTGAAGAACAACGTGGTGACCGAGGTCTCGGACCTGAAGCAGGGGATAGGCGGGGACGTCGTCATCGCCGGCAGCATCCGGCTAGTGCGCACGCTGATGGGGCACGACCTCGTCGACGAGCTGCGGCTGATGGTCTACCCGGTCGTGCTTGGGACCGGCGAGCGCCTGTTCGGCGAGACGAGCGACAAAAAGCCAATGCGTCTCGTCGAAGCGCGGACCGTCGATCACGACCTCGCCTACCTCATTTACCAAGTCGTCCGGGAGGCGTAGCGAGCGCCGGACGGCGCCAGCGTTCCTCATGGAACCAGCAATGACCGGGGACGGGAGGCGAAGAATGGGTCGATCGATCGATCGTCTGGTGCACCTCGAGTTGCACACCCACGACCTGTCTGGCGCCAGCGCCTTCTATCGCGAGCTGCTCGGCTGGCGAACCGAGCGCCTCGAATGCGGGGCGGGCACGTATCACGGGCTCGCGCTCGGCGGCACGCTCGATGGCGGGATCGTCGAGTGCGCTGCCCGGCGCCCGATCTGGCTCCCGTATGCCGAGGTCGAGGAGATCGAGGCGGCGACCGAGAGCGGGCGGGCACTTGGAGCCGTGGTGCTGCTCGAGCCGCGCGAGGGGCCGGCGGGATGGCGTAGCGTGCTCGCAACAAGCGAGGGTGGCGAGATCGCCCTGTGGCAGCCGAAGGGTACGCTCGTCCGCAGGACAGCATGACTGACTCGCAGCTGATCGAGGAGGCCGTCGCGGGGGACGAGAGAGCCTTCGCCGAGCTGGTGGCGGCGCACCGGCGGCCCCTGCAGGCGCATTGCTACAGAATGCTCAGCTCCCTTCAGGATGCCGAGGACGCAGTGCAGGAGACGCTCTTGCGCGCCTGGCGCAATCTGTCCTCGTTCCAGCGGCGAAGCTCGTTGCGCACCTGGCTGTACACGATCGCGACGAATGTTTGCCTGCGCGCGTTTGAGCGGCGGCCCTCGCGTGTGCTGCCGATCGACTACGGCCCGGCCGCGGATCCGCACGAGCCACTCCGCGAGCCGCTGCTCGAGTCCGTGTGGATCGAGCCGTATCCCGACGAGCGGCTGGGTCTCGATGACGGTCCCGCCGGACCGGAGGCCCGCTACGAGCAACGCGAGAGCATCGAGCTCGCATTCGTCGCCGCGCTTCAGCTTCTCCCGGCCCGGCAGCGTGCGGTGCTGATGCTCCGCGACGTTTTAGGGTTCTCCGGCGCGGAGGTCGCCGAGGCCCTGGACACGACCCCCGCGTCGGTCTACAGCGCACTGCAGCGGGCACACGCAACCATGGAGGAGCGGCGGCCGGACCGCACGCAGCAGGCCACGCTCCGCGCGCTGGGCGACGAGAAGCAGCAAGCGATCGTCGCACGCTATGTCGAAGCCTGGGCCGACGACGACGTCGACGCGCTCGTCGGGATGCTCACCGACACTGCGACGCTCGCGATGCCACCAATACCGAGCTGGTATCGCGGGCGCGCCGCGATCGAGAGCGTGCTGCACAGCGTGGTCTTCGACGGCAAGCGGAGCTGGCGGATGGTCCCCACCGCCGCCAACGGTCAACTCGCGGTCGGCGCCTACGAGCTCGACAGCTCCGGCGTCTACGCGCCCCACGGTGTGACCGTTCTGACGCTCAGGGGTGGCCTGATCGACGAGATCAGCCACTTCCGCACGCCATCGATGGTCGAGCGGTTCGGGCTGCCGCTCGAGGCAGGATCCGTTGCTGGGTGAGGCGATGGCTTCGATTCGCAAGGAGATCGTGATCGAAGTGAGCGCGGAGCGTGTCTGGGACGCGCTGCGCGATTGGGGAGCGCTGCACGTGCGGCTCGTGCCCGGTTTCGCAACCGATGTCCGCCTGGATAGTGAGGACCGGATCGTCACGTTCTCAAACGGCAGCGTGCTGCGCGAGCGACTCGTCGATCTCGACGAGGAGGCGCGAAGGCTCGTGTGGTCGATCGCCGACCCGCCGTACATCCACCACAACGCGTCCGCGCAGGTGTTCGCGGATGGACCAAGCCGCAGCCTGTTCGTGTGGACCGCCGACTTTCTCCCGCACGAGCTCGCCGGCCGCGTCGCGCCGGTGATGGAGCACGCGTTAGGCGTCATCAAGCGCACGCTCGAGTCTGAACAACCGCGCCGGTAAAGCTGCGCTGAGATCGCCGGACCACCAAGGCTGAGGCGAAGTACCTGGGGCGATGCCGCTCGCACCCGCCGCGCCCAGCCAACGCCACCCCTTCGCGGGGCGTCCCGACCCGGGTGCTCGCGCCTTCAAGCATCTAGCGCGCCCTCGGGAATTGCTCGACCGAGGCACTTTGTGATTGCGAGCGATGGATTGCCGCTGCTCCTCGTATCCCAACCAATAACGAGGAAGCACCGGCAACCCATCGACAGAGGAGCCCGCAGTGACGCCCACAACACCACATGTCCATCGCTGGCGCGCGTTCGTGCTGTTGGCGATCGCGTATTTCATGACCTGCGTCGATCTGACGGTCGTCAACGTGTCGCTGCCGACAATCGGTCGCGACCTGCATTTCACCGCCACGAGCTTGCAATGGGTGGTGACCGTCTACGCGCTCGGGTACGGCGGGTTTCTGCTGCTCGGTGGTCGCATCGCCGATCTGTTCGGGCGCCGCCGCGTGCTGATGAGCGCACTGGGCGTGTTCACCGCCGCGTCACTCAGCTGCGCACTCGCGCCCAGTGATGCGGTTCTGGTTGGGAGCCGAGCGATCCAGGGACTCGGAGCCGCGGTGATGCTCCCGACCGCGATGTCGATCGTGACCAGCATCTTCGCGGAGGGCGCCGAGCGCAACAAGGCGCTTGGGATCTGGGGCGCGCTCGGCGCGACGGGCGGGACCGTCGGGCTGCTCACCGGCGGGCTGATCACCCGCTACCTCGGCTGGCAGTACATCTTCTACCTCAACGTTCCAGTCGGCACGCTCGCGCTCGCGCTCGCGCCGAGGCTGCTGCCGCGCGCCGCGTCGGAAGCGACGAATCGGCGCTTTGTCCTGCCAGGAGCGCTCGTGGGCACGGGCGGCCTGGTCGTCCTCGCGGACGCGGTCTCGCAGACGCCGCAGTACGGCTGGGCCGGGGCGCGCACGGTTGTGTTGCTCGCGGCAGCAGTCGTGCTGCTTGCCGCGTTCGTGGCGATCGAGAGCCGCGCCGCGTCGCCGATCCTGCCGCTGTCGATCTTCCGGTCGCGGACGCTCACCGGCGCGATCGCTGCCGGTCTGCTGGTCGGCGGCAGCTTCTTCGCGTTTCTGTTCGTGGGAACGCTGTACATGCAGCAGGTGCTGCACTACAGCTCGCTGCAGACCGGGCTGGCGTGGATGTCGGGCTCGATCCCGTCGATCCTGTTCGCCGGCGTGGCCCAACGGCTGGTCACTCGTCGCGGCCCAAAGGTCGCGCTGGGGATCGGCGTTTCCCTGATCGCCGCCGGGGTGATCTGGGGAACCCAGATCCCGGTCCACGGGCACTTCCTGGCCAACCTCGCGGGCCCGTTCGTGCTCGCCGGCGCGGGAACGGCGTTCTCGTTCATCCCGATCTCGATCGCCGTGCTCGCGGGTGTCCGCCAACACCAGGCCGGTCTCGCGTCCGGACTAATGAACACCTCCATCCAGCTCGGCGCAGCACTCGGGATCGCGATCGCCTCAAGCGTCGCGGCGAGCCACACCCAGGTGCTGCTGCACACCGGCACCACCGTTCCCACGGCGCTCGCCGCCGGCTACCACCAGGCGATGTGGCTGTTGGGAGCGATCGCGCTGCTCGCCCTCCCGGCGATCTCTGCGCTCACCCGCCACAACCGCACCGCCGAGCTGCCGCATAGCAACCCTGCCGCCGCGGCCCAGCCGGCGCTCGCCGCAACCAGCTGACCACTCCAACCCAAAACCAACCCAATCACCAAGAGGAGACTCAACGATGTCCACCACAACAATCTCAGGCAAGTCAGTGCTGGTGACCGGCGCCAACCGTGGTCTCGGGCAGGCGCTCGTCGATGAAGCCCTCCGCAAGGGGGCCAGCCGGGTGTACGCGGCGTCGCGGCAGCCGTTCGCCCACCCGGATGATCGAGTCACGCCGGTGATCATGGACGTGACCGAGTGGTCGCAGATCCAGCGGGCTGCTGATAGCGTCGGATCGCTCGACATCCTGATTAACAACGCCGGACTGTCGCTGCCCGATCACCTCAACAGTCGGGCCGCGTTCGAACAGCATTTCGACGTCAACGTGTACGGCCCGGTGATGGTCACCCAGGCGATGCTGCCGTTGCTGACCCAGAGCCGGGGGCGGATCGTGAACGTAGTCTCGATCGGGGCGTTCGCCGCGGTCCCGGTCCTCCCGGCCTACTCGGCCTCCAAGGCGGCCGCATTCTCGATCACGCAGTCGTTCCGTGCGCTGCTCGCCGGACAGGGCGTGAAGGTGCATGCCGTGATGCCCGGTCCGATCGACACCGAAATGATCCGAGACCTCCCGATCCCGAAGACCCCGCCCGAGTCGGTCGCCAAAGCGATCCTCGACGGCGTGGAGAACGGGGACGAGGAGATCTTCCCCGACCCGCTCTCAGAGATGTTCGCCGAGAGCTGGCCGACCAGTCCTGTCAAGGCGTTCGAGCGTCAGAACGCCGCGCTCGTACCCGCCGAACTCATCGCGGCCTGAACGCCCGACACTGAAATCCGATCAGCTCGCCGACATTCCGGAAGCTGGCCCGCGCCCGTCCCCTTGGTCGCGGGCCAGCACCGACCGCAGTGCTGGACGCGTCGATGTCGCGGTCGCAGCAGACACCGACCCCCCCAAGCCAAACGAGAAGAGGTCCCCATGTCCGAGACACGCAGCGAGTACAACGCCAAGGTCGTCGCCGAGTTCCGAGCCAACGAAGGCCGCGTCGGCGGCACGTGGGAGGACATCCCGCTGCTCTTGCTCCATCACACCGGCGCGAAGTCCGGAGTGCACCGAGTCAACCCGATCGCCTACCTGCCCAACGATCCGGGTTACCTGATCTGGGCCGCGAACGGCGGAGCGCCGAACAACCCCGACTGGTATCACAACCTCAACGCACACCCCGACACGCAAATCGAGGTCGGCACCGAGACGATCGATGTCAAAGCGGAGGTACCGAGCGGCGAGGAGCGCGAGCGCCTCTTCGCAAGAGCTGCCAAGCGCTACCCGCAGCTCGCCGAAGCCGCCAGCAACACCCAACGGGTCATCCCGATGATCATCCTCACACCACGCCGGAGCGACGACCAATAGCGGCCCGCATCGGAGTCTCAGGCATCGCAAGGCCGAACCGGCCAGAGCCTGGCCAACAGCGACCAACCGGTCCACATTCCAACGCCGTACACAGAAGAGGACAAACATGCAAAACGAGTCGAGCCCCAGCCCGCCGCGCCCGGACGCTACGCCCCAACTGCCACTGATCGTCGACCGGGCCGCCTGGCAGGCTGAACTGGACGAGCTGCGAATCCGGGAAAAGGCGCACATGCGTGCCGGTGACGCGATCGCCGCCGCCCGACGCAAGCTGTCGATCGTCGAGGTCGACCCCACCGTCGCCTTGATCGGCCCGGAAGGCCCGGCCACGCTGCTCGACGCGTTCGAGGGCCGCCAGCAGCTGATCGCCTACTACTTCATGTGGAACCCCGGCAAACCCGCCGCCGAACAATGCGAGGGCTGCACCCGCTACACCTCACACATCAGCGAACTGTCCTACCTGCACGACCGCGACATCACCTACGCCACCTTCTGCCAAGGCCCGTATCGGGAGAGCGTCCGGTACCGCGACTTCATGGGCTGGACCATGCCGTGGTACTCAGCCCAACCGTCGCTTGACACGCTTCTCATCGGGCGGCGGATCGGCATGTTTCACCTCGTGTGCTACCTACGCGACAGCGACCGGGTGTTCGAGACCTACTGGACCACCGGCCGTGGCGCCGAGGCGATGGACTACAGCTACGCGCTGATGGACCTCACCGTGTACGGGCGGCAAGAGGCATGGGAAGACTCGCCCGCCAACTGGCCACGAAGCGACCACTACAACTACCGTACCAACGGACGTCCCATCGCCCAATGGGCCCGCCTCCAAGCCGGAGGCAACGACGATCTCAGCACCACGCGCCCCTAACCCGGGCGCTTGCTCGCGTCTTTGGGGCCGTCGTTCTGGCACGCTCGCATCGCAACGGTTCCAATCGCCCTTGAGGTCGATGACACCGCCGGTCGTAGCGCAATGTGATAGCTCCGAGACCATCGACACCATCCACGGTCGGCCAGCTCCGACAATCAGCGCCACAGCAGGGCTCGCCCAG
>JBKQJQ010000370.1:0-4569 GCA_052147875.1 Solirubrobacteraceae bacterium
TCGAGCGCCAGGCGAGCAGCCGCGCCCAGTCACAATCTCATAAGGCGATCACGCTCGTGATCGTGGCCGGCGCGCTGGCGCTGGCCGGTGCGCTCGCACTGATCGTCGCGCTCGTGCGATCGATGCGCCGCCCGCTCGACGAGCTCGTCGACGCGACCCGCGGGCTCGCTGGCGGTGACCTGTCTCGCAGGGTGCGCCCGGCCGGCCCGCGCGAGCTGCGCGACCTCGGCGTCGCGTTCAACGCGATGGGCGACGACCTCGCCGGCGCGCAGGGGAGGATCGAAGACGAGCGCCACCGCCTAGCCGTGACGATCGAGAGCCTGGGCGACGCGCTGATCGTCACCGAGCCAGGATCGAATTTGATCGCGACCACCAACCCCCGCGCGGCCGAGCTCGTGCCTGAGCTAAAGCCCGGCGAGCAGATCGACGGTCCCGACAGCCCGCTGCCGCCGCTGCGAGTCGCGCTGAAGGGCGAATCGGTCATCGACCACCGTGGCCGCACCATGGCCGTCACCGCGGCGCCGCTTGGGACCGCGGCCGACGGCGTCGTCTGGACGGTCCGCGACATGACCGAGCGGGCGCGACTGGAGCGTGCCAAGACCGAGTTCGTCGCCACCGCCTCGCACGAGCTGCGCAGCCCGCTGACGTCGATCAAGGGATTCGTCGAGCTGCTCGAGCGCAGCCCCGAGAACATGTCGGCGCGTCAACGCGAGTTCATCGACATCGTCCTGCGCTCGACCGACAGGCTCGTCGAGCTCGTCAATGACCTGCTCGACGTCGCCCAGATCGAGGCCGACAGCGTCGAGATCTCGCGGCGCCCGATCGACGTCGGCGAGGCGGTGCGAGACGTCGCGGAGCTGATGGGGCCACGGATCAACGCCAAGCGCCAGAAGCTCGGGGTCTACGTCGCGCCGGCACTACCGCTCGCGATGGCCGACCCGGGACGGATCCGTCAGGTGATCGCCAACCTGCTGACCAACGCGCACATGTACACCGAGGAGGGCGGCCGGATCCACGTCGGCGTCGAGGCCGACCGCGCGTGGGTGAAGATCGTCGTCGCCGACTCGGGCGTCGGAATGACCAAGGAGGAGCTCGACCGCGTATTCGACCGCTTCTACCGGGCGCGCGGCGCCTCGGCATCCGTGCCCGGTACCGGGCTCGGACTGTCGATCGTCAAATCCCTGGTCGACATGCACGAAGGCGAGATCGAACTCGAGTCCGAGGTCGGCCGCGGTACGACCTTCTACGTCTACATACCGGCGGCCGTCGTCAGTGAGCCGCGCCACGCGCTCGATGCGCTCCGCGGCCGCAAGGTCCTGATCGTCGACGACGAGCGCGAGATCGCGCAGCTGATCGCCGACCAGCTGGCGCCGCTCGAGGTCGCGGCGACGATCGCCAACAGCGGTGCCGACGCGATGAGCAAGCTGCGCGCCGAGCGCTTCGACGCGATCACGCTCGACATCCTGATGCCCGACATGGACGGGTTCGAGGTCCTGCGCCAGATCCGCGCCGATCCGGAGCTGCGCGCGACGCCGATCCTGTTCGTGTCCGTGTTCGCCGGCCGCAGCGAGCTGTCTGGCGAGTGGGTTGTGTCGAAGCCGATCGACGCGGACGAGCTGCGCGACGTGTTGGCGGCCGCGGTCAGGGCGGGGCGCTCGCGGGTGCTCGTGGTCGGCCGCCAGGACATGCAGCTCGCGCTCGAGCCGGCGCTCGACGAGCTCGGGATCGAGCATCATTGGGAGACAACCGGCGCCGCGGCGGCACGCGTCTGCAATGAGCGACGCTTCGAGGTTGCGCTGATCGACGTCGGGATTCGCAACCCGCGGGCGGCACTGCAGGCGCTCGACCTCCGGGGCAGGCGACTGCGGCGGGCCGTGATCCTGTTCTCAGATGGAGGGACCCCGACTCCCTCGGGTATCGTGAAGCTCGGCATGGAGGTGGTGCCGGTCGAGGACGCTGCGCAGGCTTTGCTTCAGGCGCTGCGGGGCGACACATACGAAACCGGGCAGGGAGAAGGATGGAGCTCAGAGGCGAGACTGAGCTGACGCGGGAGATCGACAGCTTGCGAGCCCAGCTTGCGCAGCGAGAGCGCGAGGCGGCTGACAACGCCCTGCAACTCGAGCGCTACGCCGCCGACCTGCGCGAGACCTTCAAGCAGGAGCGGGCGCGATCGCAGGAGCTGGCCCGTTCCTACATGGCGACGGTCCGCGCCCTGTCGAACGCCGTCGAAGCGCGCGACGCGTACACCGGCAAGCACGCGGAGCGGGTTGCCGCATACGGGATCGAGATCGCCCGCGCGCTCGGCCTCTCGCGACCCGACGCGCCGGAGATCGAGTTCGGTTTCCTGCTCCACGACATCGGCAAGGTCGCGATCCCCGACTCGATCCTCTACAAGCCGGCCGCACTGTCCGACGAGGAGCGCCGCCGGATGGCCAAGCACCCCGAGATCGGCGCCGAGATCGTGCGCGGGATCGAGTTCCTCCAGGAGCCGGCCAAGGTGGTGCGCTGGCACCACGAACGCTGGGACGGGACTGGGTACCCGGACGGGCTGCGCGCCGAGGAGATCCCGCTCGCGGCGCGAATCTTCGCTGTTGCCGACGTGCTTGATGCGCTCACCACCAACCGCCCCTACCGACCGGCGTCGACGTTCGCCCGGGCACGCGAGGTTATCCGCGCCGGCTCGGGGACCCAGTTCGACCCGCGCGCCGTCGAGGCGTACGACTCGATCGACGACGCCACCTTCGAGCGGATCGCACAGGAGATCAGATGACGCGCGCCGTGCTCGTCGTCGACGACGACCAGTTCATCCGCAAGCTCGTGGCCACGACCCTCGAGGACGTCTCCGAGTTCGACCTGCACGAGGCCTCGGACGGGCTCGAGGCGCTCCAGGTGGCGCATGACAAGCAACCCGCGATCGTGTTCCTCGACGTCGACATGCCCCACATGGACGGGATCGACACCTGCCGGCGGATGCGCGCCGACCCGCTCACCAACCACGCGACGATCGTTATGTTGACCGCCGCCCACGGCGACCAAACTGAGC
The DNA here is from genome assembly GCA_052147875.1 of Solirubrobacteraceae bacterium. GTDB lineage: Bacteria > Actinomycetota > Thermoleophilia > Solirubrobacterales > Solirubrobacteraceae > Palsa-465. The sequence goes on from JBKQJQ010000370.1 coordinate 3,044, forward strand.
GGCTCGCTGAGGAAGCCGGAGCCGACCTGTTTCTCACCAAGCCGTTCAGCCCGCTGGAGCTGCTGCGGTTGGTCGATCGGCTCGGAGACAGCGACTGACCTGCGCGCCGGGAGGCTTGGGTCGCGCGGAGCGCACGAGACCAGACTCTCGCCGAGCTGACGGCGTTGCGATGAGAGCCCCGCGGCGCGGTTAGACGTTGACACCGTCCTGGATGTATCCAGTGATACCGGCGCTGAGCCCGAGATCGATCGAGACCGATCCGCCATCCAGATGAACTCGGCAGCCGTCATCGGTCACCGTCGCGGTCCAGCCATGCATGTCGACATCTCGGAGCGACTGACGGAGGACCAGCGCTGCGCGCTCGTCGCGCTCTGTGCTCAGGGCCGGCCTGTCGAGCTCAAGCTCGAGCTGCGCTTCAACGTCTCGAACCGACTTGTCCCGGAGCCGTTGGAGGTTGATGTCGATCTCAGCCGCGACCGGCGCAAGCATTAGATCCTGGTGCTTTTTCGGGTGCAGCGTCATTGGTCTCTCCCGTGCCGTGGGCGGCAGGTCCGATGACACGAATCTACGCACACGGTGGCCGGCCGCAATCGGTGCCAAGGACGGGCTCTCGCTACGTACTTCGCCGCACAGCAGCCCGAGCAGCAACAACGACCAAGGCTGGCTGAGCGGCACAGCCTGAGTCGCAAGCCGAGCTGTCGAGCCAAGCGCGAGTGAGCCGTCGGCGCTCACCCCGGGCGGGGTCTGCGCGCTACGAGCCGCTCGACGAGCCCGAGCTTGGAGCGTTCGAGCAACTCGATCGAGAAACCCTCGGCCTGCAGCTGCTCGAGCGGCTCGCGCAAGACATGGTCGGCCCCGAAGCGAACGAACGCCGGCGCCAGCAGCCGTTGGACGCCTCGGACCGCTCGGACCGGACTGCGTACGTGCTCGAGCAGCACGAACCGCCCCCCCGGTCGGAGCACCCGCCTCACTTCGGACACGGCGGCACGGTCATCCGGGATCGTGCACAACGACAGCGTGCACACCACCGTGTCAAAAATGGCGTCCTCGAACTCGAGCGCCTGCGCGTCTCCCAGCCGCAACTCGACCGGCCGACCCAGCTCGACCGCGCGCCGGCGGGCAATGTCCAGCATCGCGGGCACGAATTCGATGCCCGTAAGTCGGACACCGTCGGGGTAGTGAGGAAGATTGAGCCCCGTCCCCACGGCGATCTCCAGCACTTCACCCTCGGCCCGGGCGCAGACCCACTGGCGCCCACCGGAGAACAACAGTCGCTCGGGGAATCGGACGTTGCGGTCGTAGTTGGCCGCCTCCCGCTCATAGACCCGACGGACACGCTCGGTCTCCTCGAGAGCTGGGGTCACGACCGCGCCCATCGTAACAATGCCCGCGATTGGCCAGGGCTCGTGTCAGCTGAAGTGGCACGCCTCAGCGGCCTTCTGAAAGCTTGGCGACTCGGGGTTGATCGTGCTCGGCACAGCGAGAATCACTCCGCCCCGATCCTCGAGAATTGAATAGCCGGCCGG
>JBKQJQ010000371.1:0-6561 GCA_052147875.1 Solirubrobacteraceae bacterium
CCGGTAGCGGCGGCTTTCCCGAGTTGCACGGCCTTGGGTACGACGTCCCCGATGTCCCGGCCTCGTTCGCGGGTCTGTCCGAGCTGACGCTCGAGGCCTACCAGCACCAGGCGTTCGGGTTCCTCACGGTGAGCTGTCGCCGGGAGGGCGCCACGGTCGCCTACAACACGGTCGTTCGAAGGCGGCCGGTGCTGTTTGACTCGTTCGCGGTCTCTCCCGCGGATTGAACTCCTACGTTGTTCTTACGCGGTGGGCCGTGAGGCCTGCCCAAGCAGGCGGGTCTTGAGGGCATCCAAATCCAAGGAGGTTCCCTCACGATGAGGATCCACAGCAGTACCGTCGCCGTCCTGGCATCCGTGGCCTCGCTCGCATGTGGCGGAGGCGTCGCGTGGGCGTGCCCCGGTCCCGGCGACCCGGCGAGTAGCACCGGGACGACCTGGGCGGGCACGACGAGCACCAGCACCAAGAGCGCCACGACGACCAACTCGACCGCCGCCTCTGCGACTCAGTCGAGCCGCCGGTCGTCACGCAGCCGCCGTCACGCGCGGCGCGATTCACGCAGGGCTTGATGCGCGCGGCGGGTGATGCCGGGATTGCTCGCAGCTAGAAGCGCATCACGCTGCGGCCGGAAGGGTGTGCCCCTCGCCCATCCGCCCGCTCGTGTGCTCGCCGCGTTCGCACGCAGCCGCTAGCATCGCCGCGCCAGGGCGAGATAGCTCAGCTGGTAGAGCACACGACTGAAAATCGTGGTGTCCCCGGTTCGAGTCCGGGTCTCGCCATCGTTTGCGTTTATGGCGTCCGTGCCGTGACCGGGGACGTCGTCCGGACCGTGTGCATGCGGGTCTCGCCGATTACGGCCGGCTCGGTCGGAAGTACCGCCGCCGCGCGCGCCGGACGGCGTGCGTCTGGGCCACGTGGTCGTGGAGCGCTCGATTCTCGGAGTCCCACAGCGGCCACAGGTAGTCGACCAGCGCGATCAGCAGCAGCAGACCACCTAGCCGCGCGCCGCCGATGATGAACAGCGTGGCGATCAGCAGCGGCATGCCCTTGCAGAGGATCTCTCGGACCGAGGTCGTGGTCAGATCGATCGGGTACCCGTCGTTGCGCATGATCGCGATCCCGAGTGCCTGTTTGCCGAGCGTCTGGCCGTTGTGCTGGCCGGATCGGGGCAACAGCAACAACACATAGATCGACCACACCGCGACATCGAGCAGGCTGAACCCCTGTGTCGTGTGGTAGGTCGTGACTCCGGTGTAGGGGTTCTTGGTGGTCGTGTAGGCGTGGGTGATGAACGCCAGGATCAGCAGTGGGATTGCGAGTGCCAACCCGTCGACGAGCACGGCGCCCACCCGTCGCCACCAGCCCGACAGCTCATACTCGTCGTCGTCGACCTCGGGGTGAGCCCCAAGCTCGGGTAGTGTCACTCCGACCGGCATCCGCGACCCTTCGAAGTCATCGATGTTGGAGATAGATCGACCCCAGGGGCCAGGAACTTGACTCCCGGGCCGGCGTCACGTCGTGCTGGCGGTCGCCGGCCTCGTCGCTGTGCCGGCTCGCGACGGAAAGCGTGGCGCTGCGTTGCGCCTAGGCTTGCGCTCCGTTCGCGCCCGCGGTTTCGCCTAGGCCTGCGCTACGGTCACGCCCGCGGTTGCGGCTAGGCTTGCGCTCCGCTCGCGCCCTTCTGCTGCGCTACCCAGGCGAGGATCTCGCGTGACTGGGTGATCACGGTTCCGTCGGGAAGCTTGAGCGCCGGCAGCTTGTCAGAGCCGGTCGCCTCCTCGAGCTCGTCGCGCGAGCCTTTGCGAAGGAACGGGATCGGGTTGCCGTGGCCCGCAATCACCTTGTCGTAGTCGATCCCCGCGGCCCGGAGCGCTTCCTGCACGCGACGACACGGGTGGATCTTCGGCCCGCCCTCGTCCCCATGGCAGACAAACAGAGTCGGCTTATCGGCGATTGTCGAACCTCCGTCGTCGCTTGGGGACAGCGTAGCGTCGCGGGCCGCAACCAGCCAGCCCGCGACGCGCGTTTGAGACTTCTCTAACGGATCTAGAACGAGCCCTGCTTGGAGCCGCGCCGGTTCTCGCGCGGGCGCGCGGGAACACCGGTCCGAAGCTCGAACAGACGGCGCTGCGCGTAATCGAGCTCGGCCCAGATCTGGTGTGCGCGGCTGACGGCCTGGCCGATGCGGGAAGTCTTGATCTTCACGGTTGCCTCCTTCGTGCTCTCATTTGAGCTTTCTGGTGGCCTGGCTTTCGGCATCAGGCCTAGGAGGCAGTGTCGGGTAAGAGCCACTTCCCCACATCGGCAATTCGCAGCCGATTCTGGGCCGGCGCGGCCTTATCTCCAGGGCTTTACCCCTTAACGCGTTTTGCCTGCAAAAATGGGAGTTTGGTGTCAGCCGTAGCGTGGGACGCCAAGCGCGTGCTCCTGGAGGTCGATCGCCGCTTGCACGAGCGCCGCCTCCGCTCCACGGGGGGCGATCAGGGAGACGCCGGCCTCCCAGGTCACCGGCAGCGCCGCGACCGGCATCCCGGTCAGGTCCCAGACCGCGGTCAGTGCGATCAGCGGATCGCCGGCGCCACCGGCATGGCCGCGGTCATATCCCGGCCCGCGGCCGTAGGGAACGATCGGCAGCGTCGGCTCGAGTAGGAAGTCAACCCCCTGCGACGCGAACCATGCCTCCCAGGCAGCCGTGCCGGCGGTTCTGCGACGCTGGGCCGCCAGGTACGGGCCAGCGGCGGTGAAGTTTCGCGCCACCTCGATGAACTCGGCGATCGCCGGCCGGTAGCGGTCGTGCTGTGCCGCGTGGCGGGCGTGATATGCCCACACCTCCGTAAACAGGATCATGCTCAGGTCGTCCCAGTCGACCGCCCACGGAGCGTCCGCCCGTACGACCCCGGCGCCGAGCAGCTCGCAGCCGCGCACGGCCTCGTCGAGCGCCGATCCGACGGCGGCGTCGATCGCCAGTCCATCGGGCCGGCCGGTGACCGCGATCGTCGTCCCGGCCAGCGGTCGTGCGCCGGGGCGGGGCGAGAGCGGCAACTCCCCGAGCGGCGCCGGCGGCGGTGACAGCGGGTCGATCGCGGCGCCGCCGGCGGCCATCCCGGACAGCAGCGCTGCGCAGTCGGCGATCGTCCGGGCCATTGGGCCCGGCTGTTCGAGCGTCGGGGCAAGCGGGACGATCCCGTCGAGTGGCAGGCGGCCATGGGACGGCTTGATCGCGCTCGTCCCGCAGCAGGCGGACGGGATCCTGAGGGAGCCGCACGTGTCGGTTCCGAGCGCCGCGGGCGCCATCCGCGCAGCAAGCGCCGCGGCGCTGCCACCGCTCGAGCCGCCCGCGACGCGATCGAGTGCCCACGGGTTGCCGACCTGATCGGTCGTACCGCCGGCCGCGAACTCGTGTGTGTGCGTGTGGCCCAGCAGCACCATGCCCTGCTCGCGCAGACGCGCCCACACGGATGCGTCGACAGACGCGACGTTGTCGGCCAACACCGCGCTCGACGCGGTCAGCGGAAGCCCGGCAACGCCATACAGGTCCTTGAGCGCCAGCGGGATCCCACATAGCAGCGGCGCCTCGCCGTCCAGGCGCGCGTCGGCGGCGTGGGCCGCGCGCCGTGCCTGCTCGTGATACACGCGCACCCACGCGTTGATCGCGTCCGGAGCACCGTCGTGCGTCGGCGGGCCGCCGTTGCGCCGCTCGATCCTGGCCAGGCAGGCATCGGTCAACTCGATCGACGACAGCTGCCGATTGCGCAGCAGCTCGTGCGCTTCGAGAATCCCGAGGTCGGCCGGATCCGTTGCTGACGACATGTCAGGCGCCACCACCCGCGTACGCAATGTGACCGCTTGTTCTCACAGCGTACGTGATAGTTTGCTCACGAATTGAGCGCTTCGGGAGCGGAGGAACGGTCGATCGGCCAGGCGCAACCAGCCGCCATCTCCGCGGTGCCCGATCGAGACGAGCCGGCCGGCGAGACGAAGACCGTACGCGCTGCGGTGTTCGACGTCATGCGGCGGACCGGCATGACGACGATTTTCGGCAACCCGGGCTCGACCGAGATCCCGTTCCTCGTCGGGCTCCCGGCCGACATCCACTTCGTGCTCGGTCTGCACGAGGGGGCGGTCGTCGGCATGGCCACCGGTTACGCGATCGCACGAGAAGAGCCGGCGTTCGTCAACCTGCACACGGCGCCGGGTCTGGGCAACGCGGTCAACGCGATCGCCAACGCCCGTGACTGCCGTGCGCCGCTGGTCGTCGTCGTCGGTCAGCAGGACCGCCGGCAGCTGGCGGCCGAGCCGTTCCTGACCGGCCGGGCACTCGAGCGGCTCGCGGGCGACTATCCCGTCTGGACGAACCTGCCGGCGCGCGCCCAGGACGTCCCTGGCGCGATCGCCCGTGCCTACAACGAGGCGCGCGCCGCCCGCGGTCCGGCGCTGGTCGTGGTTCCGATGGGCGACTGGGACGAGCCGGTCGATGTCCTCGGTGCCGGTTGGCCCGACAAGACGGCGCACGCAACGTCGGTCGCGCCGGCCGACCTGCGACCGTTGGCGGACATCATCGACCGGGCGCGGTCGCCGGCCCTGGTGGTCGGAGCCGGAACCGACAGCTGCGAGGGCTGGGAGTCGATGCGATCGCTGGCGGAGCGGCTTGGCTGCCCGGTGTTCCAGGAATCGTTCACGCGCCGGGTGGGCTTCCCGCAGGATCACCCGCTGTTCGCGGGCCATCTCCCGTGGCGACGCGAGCTGATGCGCGAGACGCTCTCGCCTCACGATCTCGTCGTCGCCGTCGGTGCGAGCGCCTTTCGCCTCTATCTGCTCGATGATCCGGGACCGATGGTCGTCGAGGGCACCCGCGTCGCGGTCCTGACCGACGATCCCTCGGAGGCCTACCGCAGCCCGTGCGAGCTGGCGATCGTCGCTCCCGTCGCCGCCGCCTGCGCGGCGCTTGCCGAGCGCGTGCAGCAGCGCGACGGCAAGCCACCAACGCCGTTCGAGCGTCCGCCGATCCCGCCCCCGCCGGCGCTCGGCGAGCCGCTCACGGCTGAGCACGTGCTGTCGGAGCTGGGACAGAGGCTGCCGCGCGAGGCGGTGCTGGTCGAGGAGACGCCCTCCAGCCAACCGGAGCTGTATCGGCGGATCGCGATCCGGCACCCGGGCGGGTTCATCGCGTGCGCGAACGGTGGGCTTGGTTTCGGCGTCTCCGGCTCGGTCGGGCTGCGAATGGGCCATTGCAAGCGTCCGGTTGTCGGCGTGATCGGAGACGGGTCGGCGATGTACGCGATCCAGGCGCTCTGGAGCGCGGCCCACTACGAGGTCGGCGTGCTTCTGATCGTGATGGGTAACGGGCGCTACGCGGTGATGGACGGGCTCGCGCGGGCCCGCAACGCGCCCGGCCCATGGCCGGCGTTCGGGTCGATCGATATCGCCGGGATCGCACGCTGCCTCGGCTGCCCGGCGGTCAATGTCAGCACCCACGCCGAGCTGGTCGAGACGTTCGATGCCGTGCTCCCAGAACTTGCCGCCCGCAATGAGCCGCTGCTAGTCGAAGTCGCGCTCGGCTGAACCGCCATCCAGCAGCCGTTCTGCTGCAGCGCGCACAAACTCGGCTCCCGCCCGCAGTCGCTCGAGCTCGGCGGCGGAAAGCGTCCACTCGTGGATCCGCTGCACGCCGCCGGCGCCCAGCGTCACGGGGACGCTGAGGCTGATGCCGGTCAGTCCGAACTCGCCCTCGAGCATCACCGAGCATGGCCACACGCCCCCGTCGCTCACACCACCACAGGCCGCGACCATCCGCGCGATCCCGAGTCCCGATGTCCACGTCGACGAGCGGCCCGAGTCGAGCGCGACGTGGCGCACATACCAGCCCTCAATGAACTCCCCCACATGGGTGCGCTGCTCATCGCTGAGGCTGACGGGGCCCCCGTCGAGCTCGACCCGGTCCAGCAGCGGCACGGCCAGATCGCCGTGCTCGCCGATCGTCCATGCCCGGACCTGCCCGGCGCCGGCGCCGAGAAAGCCTGGCCGCGCTGAATCCCGCGCGCGTGCTGGTGCATGACGCCGCGCGGCCTTTCCTCGACGCCGGATTGGTCGACCGCGTGCTCGCCGCCCTGGACCGGACGCCTGCCGCCATCCCGGCCCTGCCGGTGCTCGACACGGTGAAGCGATGCTTCGGCGGCACGGTCGCCGAAACCATCGACCGGGCCAATCTGTGGCGGGCGCAAACGCCGCAGGGATTCCGCTATAAGGAGATACTGGCCGCGCATCGCGCCGTCATCGGCGAGGATTTGCCCGACGACGCCGCGGTAGCCGAGCGCGCCGGATTGCCGGTGCGGCTGGTCGAAGGCAGCGAGGACAACATCAAGGTGACCACGGCCGAGGATCTGACGCGGGCGGCGCGCATTTTGGCCGGGCGGTTGGGCGAAGTCCGGACCGGCCAGGGCTTCGACGTGCACGCTTTCGGGCCCGGCGATCATGTCTGGCTGTGCGGCGTCAAGGTGCCGTTCGACAAGGCGTTGGTCGGCCATTCCGACGCCGATGCGGGCTTGCACGCGCTGACTGACG
>JBKQJQ010000372.1:0-2723 GCA_052147875.1 Solirubrobacteraceae bacterium
CCGGCAGCCGCGGCATGACCTGGTCAGCCGTGTTCGCGGCGTTCGTGGCCTGCCACGTCGCGGGCGACTTCCTGCTGCAGACCGAGTGGCAGGCGATCACGAAGGTCCGCGGTTTGAGCGACCCGGAAGGCCGGCGGGCGCTGTTCTCGCACGTGACTATCTACACGCTCGCGTTCCTCCCGGCCCTGATCTGGGTGGCCGCCGACCGGAGCGTCGCGCGCGCGATCGCGGTCGCGCTGCTGATCGCGATCCCGCACGTCGCGGTCGATGACGGGCGTGCGCTGCGCGGCTGGATGACCAGCGTCAAGCACTCCCCGAACGCGGCGCCTAGCCTGAGACTGATGGTCGACCAGAGCTTTCACCTCGTGTTCCTGCTGGGTGCGGCGTTCGTGGCGGTCGGGTGACCGGTACGTTTTCTGCGATGCTGGGTCTGCCGGATACGATCAAGGCCTGCCTGTTCGACCTCGACGGCGTGCTGACCCAGACCGCGAAGGTGCACGACGCCGCTTGGAAGCAGACCTTTGACGACTTCCTGCGCTAGCGGGCTGACGAGAGCGGCAGGGAGTTCAAGGAGTTCGACCCGGAGCGCGACTACGACGAGTACGTCGACGGTAAGCCGCGTTACGACGGCGTGCGCTCGTTCTTACAGTCGCGGGGGATCTCGCTGCCCGAGGGCAAGCCCGACGATCCGCCGTCGGCGAACACGATCAGCGGGATCGGCAATCGCAAGAACGAGCTCGTCCTGAAGCTGATCAAGCAGGACGGAGTCGAGGCCTACCAGGGGTCGGTCACATACGTGCGGGCCGTCCGTGACGCGGGGCTGCGCCGCGCGGTCGTCTCGTCGAGCGCGAACGCCAAGGACGTCCTGATCGCAGCGGGGATCGAGGATCTGTTCGAGGCCCGGATCGACGGGCTGGTCGCCGAGCAGCAGCACCTGAAGGGCAAACCGGCACCGGACACGTTTCTCGCGGGCGCGCGCGCGTTGGAGGTCAAGCCGGCGCAGGCGGTCGTGTTCGAGGACGCGCTGGCGGGTGTTCAGGCCGGCCACGATGGCCATTTCGGGTTCGTGGTCGGCGTCGACCGCGTGGGCCAGGCCGACGCGCTGCGCGAGCATGGCGCGAGCGTCGTCGTCAACGACCTCGCCGAACTGCTGAACAGCGAGTGATCGACCATCCCGCTTTTCCGGTCGAGCCCTGGACGGTCCGCGAGACCGAACTCGATCTCGACCGGTTAGCCGCGACGGAGTCCGTGTTCGCGCTCTCAAACGGCCACCTCGGTCTGCGCGGCAACCTCGACGAGGGCGAGCCGTACGGGCTGCCCGGCACGTACCTGGCCGGTTTCTACGAGGTCCGTCCGCTGCCGTACGCCGAGGCCGGGTATGGCTATCCCGAGGACGGCCAGACGGTCGTCAATGTAACCAACGGCAAGATCATCCGCCTGCTGGTCGAGGACGAGCCGTTTGACCTGCGGTATGGCACGCTGGTCAGCCACGAGCGGGTGCTCGACCTCCGGGCCGGCGTCCTGCGCCGGGCGGTCGAGTGGGTGTCCCCCACCGGCCGGCGCGTCAGGATCTCCTCGACCCGGCTGGTGTCGTTCAACCACCGCGCGGTGGCCGCGTTCGAGTACGTGGTCGAGCCGCTCGAGGGCGAGTTCCCGGTCGTCGTCCAATCGCAGCTGATCGCCAACGAGCCGGCGCCGAGCGTCAGCGAGGATCCGCGCGCGGCGGCCGCGCTGGCGGCGCCGCTCGAGTCCGAGCTGTTCGGCACGCTGGAGAACCGCTCGATCCTCGTACACCGCACCCGGGTCTCCGATCTACGGGTGGCGGTGGCGATGGACCACCTGGTCGAGGGGCCCGAGGGGACGGGGACGACGAGCGAGGCGTTCGAGGACGTCGCGCGTTGCGAGGTGACCGCCGACCTCGCCCCCGGCAAGCCGCTTCGACTGCTGAAGCTGGTCGCCTACGGGTGGTCGGCCGAGCGTTCCTCACACGCGCTGCGCGACCAGGTCGCCGCCGCAGCGGCGGGGGTCACGCACGTCGGCTGGGACGGGCTCCTGAAACAGCAGCGCGATTACCTGCACAGCTTCTGGCGGCGCTCCGACGTCGAGCTCGAAGGCGACGCCGAGCTGCAGCAGGCGTTGCGATTCGCGCTCTTTCACACGCTCCAGGCGGGCGCCCGCGGCGAGCAGCGCGCGATCGCGGCCAAGGGTCTGACCGGCCCCGGCTACGACGGCCACACGTTCTGGGACACGGAGATGTTCGTGCTGCCGGTGCTGACCTACACGGCGCCGCGTGCCGCCGCCGATGCGCTGCGCTGGCGGCGCGAGACGCTCGATCTGGCCCGCGACCGGGCACACACGCTCGGCCTGCGGGGCGCCGCCTTCCCATGGCGCACGATCCGCGGACAGGAGTGCTCGAGCTACTGGCCGGCGGGCACGGGCGCGTTTCACATCAACGCCGACATCGCCGACGCAGCGGCGCGGTACATGGCCGCGACCGGAGACGAGGAGTTCGAGCGCGACGCAGGCCTCGAGCTGCTGGTCGAGACGGCGCGCCTGTGGCGCTCGCTGGGCCACCACGATCCCGCGGGGCACTTCCGGATCGACGGCGTCACCGGCCCCGACGAGTACAGCGCGATAGCCGACAACAACCTCTACACGAACCTGATGGCGCAGCGGAACCTGCGCGCCGCCGCCGATGTCGCCGAGCGCCATCCCCGCCACGC
>JBKQJQ010000373.1:0-17218 GCA_052147875.1 Solirubrobacteraceae bacterium
CCCCTCCTCGCCGGGCCAGCGGCCCGCCTCGATCGCCTCATTGACCTCGCGGAAGATCGCCTCGTTGCGAGCTATCTCGTCGGGGAGCCGAGCGTCATCCGCCATACGCCGAAATCCTCTCACTTCGGTGGCCCATAGGGCAGATCGGCGACCCGCCGCGGGAAGGTTCCGCGCCGGACGGCGTCAACAGCGACAGGTCACCACGATTGGAGGATCAGATGTCCGGTCATAACTCAGGCGGCATCACAACACGGCTGCGGCGTCTAGCGATCGTCATTGCGACGACGATCGTCGGCGTCGGCGTGGCGGTGCTGGTGTCAGTTGCGGTCGCGAGGACGTTCACGCTCAAGATCGCCAAGAACGCGAGCGTCACCAACGCGAACACCCACGTCACGACCCACGCGAACATCGTCGCGACCTCGTCGGGGCTCGCGGTCTACACACTGAGCGGCGACAGCAAGGCCCACCCCAAATGCACGAAGGCCAACGGATGCCTCTCCGTGTGGCCGCCGGTCAAGGTTTCCTCCGCCGGCAAACTGAGCAAGGCCGCCGGCATCAAGGGCGCACTCGGCACATGGCGCCGGAACGGCTTCATCCAGGTGACGCTCGCCGGACATCCGCTGTACACGTTCGCGGCGGACACGCAGCACCACGCCAGCGGCGAGGACATCATCCACTTCGGGGGGACCTGGCACGTGGTCAAGACGTCGGCTGACACTGGCACGTCGACGACCACAACAACGGGCACGACGACCACGAGCCCGTACCCGCCGGGTTATTGACCCCGACGGGCCGCGCGCGTGTACCCCACCCGCAAGCGGCTACTGACGCTGCGGCCGGGCTGCCCGCCAGACGGACAGCGCAAGCAGCCCGGCTGCGGCCACCGGCAGGATCCACCATGCAGCGAAGCCCGTTCCGGCGACGATCGCCGAGACGATCAGCGCGACCACGACCCCGGCCGCCACGCGCCAATCGTCGCCGACGACGAAGTCCCAGGCGAAACGGCCCAGAGCCTCGACCCGTCTCATGCGCCGACTACCGACTGTTCGCCGGTGCCACGCGGCTGCGATGCGGCCGCCCACCGCCGCGCCGCTCCGACCAGCCCCAGCCCGAGGCCGAGCGTCAGCGGGATGATTGCCAGCAGGGCCGCGTCGCCGCCAGGCCAGTGGGCGCCCGCCCCCTCGGCTCCCCAGAAAGTGCCGTACGACGTCAGCATCACGCCGACCGCAAACTTGAGCAGGTTCTCGGGCACACGCGCGAGCGGCCCGTGGACGAGGACGCCGGCGACCGCCACCAGCGCGACGGCGATCGCGGCCGCCACAGCGGCCAGCCCGACCCGATGCTGGTTTGCCCCGAACGTCAGCACGATGAACACGACCTCGAGCCCCTCCAGCAGCACGCCCTTGAACGAGATCGTGAACGAGTAGCCGTCGAAGCCCTCGGCGACAGAGCCCGCTCCTGCGGCCGCCTCCCGTTCGTAGGCGAACGCTGCTTCCTCGTCGTGGAGCGCCTTCAGCCCCGCCGCACGGAGGATCGCCTTGCGCAGCCACTGCAGGCCGAACACCAGCAGCAGCCCGCCGACGACGACCCGCAGGACCCCGATCGGAAGTGACGTCAGCGCGGGTCCGAGTACGGCGGTCAACGCCGCCAGCGCGATCGCCGCCACCCCGACCCCGGTCAGCGCCGAGCGCCAGCTGCGCGTGACGCCGACTGCGAGCACGATCGTCAGCGCCTCGACCGCCTCGACGGCGGATGCGAAGAAGACCGACAGCGCAAGCCCGAGCTCCGAGCCGGTCACGAGCTCACGCGGTCTGGATGCCCGCCGCGGACCCGAGCTCGAGCTCCTCGATCGCGAGCTCGCGCATCTTGAACTTCTGCACCTTGCCGGTGACCGTCATCGGGAACTCGTCGACGAGCTTCACGTAGCGCGGGATCTTGTAGTGCGCGATCCGTCCGTGGCAGAACTCGCGGACCCGATCCTGGTCGATGTCGCTTCCCGGCCGCGCGATGATCCACGCCATCAGCTCCTCGCCGTAGCGCTCGTCGGGCACGCCGATCACCTGCACGTCGGCGATCTCCGGATGCGAGTAGAGAAATTCCTCGATCTCGCGGGGATACACGTTCTCACCGCCCCGGATCACCATGTCCTTGATCCGCCCGACGATGTTGACGTAGCCGTCCTCGTCCATCGTCGCCAGGTCGCCGGTGTGCATCCAGCCGTCGCCGTCGATCGCCTCGTCGGTCCGTGCGGGATCGTTCCAGTAGCCGCTCATGACGCTGTAGCCGCGCGTGCACAGCTCGCCGCTGACGCCGCGCTGGACCACCTCGCCGGTGGCCGGATCGACGATCTTGATCTCGACCCGAGGGTGGACCCGGCCGACGGTGCCGACCCGCTTCTCGATCGGATCGTCGAATGCAGTCTGCGTCGAGACCGGTGAGGTCTCAGTCATCCCGTACGCGATCCCGACCTCGCGCATATGCATCCGATCGATCACGCGCTTCATCACCTCGACCGGGCACGGCGAGCCGGCCATGATCCCGGTCCGCAGCGATTGGACGTCGTAGCTGTCGAAGTCGTCCGCGCCAAGCATCGCGATGAACATCGTCGGGACTCCGTACAGCGAAGTGCAGCGCTCGGTCGCGACCGCGGCGAGCGTCGCGCCGGGCTCGAACGCCGGCGCCGGGATCACGATCGCTGAACCATGGGTCGTGCACGCCAGGTTGCCGAGCACCATCCCAAAGCAGTGGTAGAACGGGACCGGGATGCAGACGCGGTCGACCTCGGTGTAGCGACAGCCCTCGCCGACGAAGAAGCCGTTGTTGAGGATGTTGCGGTGGCTGAGCGTCGCGCCCTTCGGGAAGCCGGTCGTGCCGCTCGTGTACTGAATGTTGATCGGGTCGTCGGGCGTCAGGGCGGAGCTGATCGATTCGAGTTGCGCTTCCCCAACCTCCTGTGCCCCCGCCAGCAGCTCGTCCCAGTCGCTCGAGTCCAGGATCACGACGCGCTCCAGGTCCGGCAGGCTCGAGCGCACCTCGGAGATCATCGCCACGTAGTCGGAGCCCTTGAAGGCCGGCGCGGCGATCAGCATCTTGCAGCCCGATTGACGCAGCGCGTACTCGAGCTCCGAGGTCCGATAGGCGGGGTTGATGTTGACCATGATCACGCCGGACTTGGCGGTCGCGTATTGGACCAGCACCCACTCGGCGCAGTTGGGGCTCCAGATCCCGAGCCGGTCTCGAGGCTCGATTCCCGCGGCGATCAAAGCCCGCGCCAGCAGATCGACCGCCGCACCGAGCTCGCGATATGTGTATCGCTGCCCTTGCTGGCAGGAGATCAGCGCCTGGCGGTCGCCGAATCGCGCGACCGTGCGGTCGAGATTCGCGCCGATCGTCTCCTCGATCAGCGGCACATCCTGGCTGCCGCGCGCTTCTGACGGAGTCATCCTCCGCTCCTGGCCGGCCTCCACCGCCGCCTCCTTGGTCGCCGTCGTTACGAGCGCAATTCTACGTCTGCCGACTGGACCGCGCTGGTGCCCAGATCCGCCCCGACGAGCTGGGCGCAAACCGCGTCCAGCGCGCTCACGATCCGCTCGCCGATCACCGGAAACTGGGGCCTTGACGCGCGCCGCGGACCGACGTTAGGCAGGCGAAATGCCCCAGCTCGCGCGATGGCTGTCCCCCGGCGCGAGCTCGACCAGCCCGGCACCGGACGCGAACGCGTTCGGGGCGCAGGTCATCGGCTCGACGGCCAGCCCGCGCCGGCGTGCTGATGGCGCCAACGTATCGCCGGTGAAGACCATCACGTACCCGTAGCTGCTGTCTAGCCACAGCGTCGCGCCGCGGGCGCCGTCAGCGGTCGCGAGCTTGACGCGTGCGTACCCGTCGCCGTCACGGATCAGATCGGTGTAGCCGGTGTCGAGCTTCGCCGCGCCGACCTGCCGTGGCGCCGTGAAGTCGAGCGGCGTCCCCTCGACATTATGGACGCCGGTCGGAATGCCACGCTTGTCGGATTCCAGGCAGGTCCGCGCCGGAACCTGGAGCGTGAGCGAGTCGATCGACTCGGAGCCGAGCGTCAGGTACGGATGCTGGCCCGCGCCGTACGGGAGCGCCGTGGCGCCGACGTTGGTCGCGGTCGTCGTGACCGACAGCCCGTCGTCGCCGAGCGCGTACTCGATCGCGATCTGCAAGACGCCGGGCCAGCCGGTCTGCGGGTAAAGCACGTGCTCCATCACGATCCGGTTCTCGGCCCGGGCGCCAACGGTCCAGTTCGCCCAGCGCACGAGCCCGTGGATCGCGTTGTGCGCCTCCGGCTCAGTCAGGGCCATCTGGTAGCCGCTGCCGGCGAACTCATAACGGCCGTCGCGCAGCCGGTTCGGCCACGGAATCAGCGGCTGACCCCGCCCGCCGCTGCACTGCTCGTACTCCTCGTATCCATCCAGCAGGGGTCCGCCGGCGTTCTCATACGCGCGCAGCCCACCACCCACCTCGACCACAACCACATGCTGATCACCATGGTTGATCTGATGCTGGGCGCCTGAAGGCGGCACCGGTCCGGGCACGGGCACCGCCGGGACGATAAGCGTTGCGTCAGCATTCTGCGTGTAGCCCGCGGGCGCCGTGGGTAGTCAGGTTGCTGACAGGTTCTGAGCAATGTCGAGTCAGGTTTCACATATGCGCTTGCCGAAGGCACTTTCGGACCACAACACGTGTCACATCCTGCGCGAGGATCCTGAACTGGGCGAGGGCCTCACCCCGCCCGAGCGCGCCCGCGCGACCGAGGACTGCATCGCGCGCACTGCTCGGCTCGCGCGTGGACGGGGCGGGATCGCGCTGCGAACGGACATGCGTGACGGGATCGGTCTGCTGGTGCTCGACGGGCTGCTGCTGCGCAGGGTCGGGATCGACGGCCGGTTCGGTGCCGAACTGCTCGGCGAAGGCGACCTGCTACGGCCGTGGCAGGGGGAGGATTCCGGAGCGACGCTGACCCAGACCACGGGCTGGCGCGTGCTCGAGACCGCACGCGTTGCGGTCCTCGACATCGAGGCGGCGCGCTGCATGTCGGTCTACCCCGCGTTGATGGGACGGCTCGTGGGCCGCGCGCTCGAACGTGCGCGCAACCTTGCGATCAACATGGCGATCGTGCACCAGGCACGCGTCAACGTGCGTCTTCACATGCTGTTCTGGCATCTCGCCGAGCGGTGGGGCCGAGTCCGCAGCGAGGGCGTGATCCTGCCGCTGAATCTGACCCACAGTGTGCTGGCCGATCTGGTCGCGGCACGGCGACCGACGGTCACCACCGCGCTCACGGAGCTATCGCGGCGCGGAGTGGTTCAGACATCGGGCAACGGCTGGCTGCTGTCTGGTGACCCGCCCGGCGAGTTGCTCGAGCTCCAGGACGTCGCCGTCCGGCGCGCATAGTAAGCCCGGTTTCAGTGATCCGCTAGTTCGCGGAGGCCGTATGAGGTCGTAGAGGGCGCCGCTCGCGCGCGCTTGAATCTGCCCTGATCAACCGTGTTCCGCGCACCCCGCAACCTTCGCCAACCGCGCTCCGACCCGCTGACGCTCGCCGACGAGGACCTGATGGCGCAGGTCAGCGAGGGCGACGCGGAGGCATTCGAGGTGATCTTCGACCGCCATGCGGACGCAGCGTTCTCGCTCGCCTACCGGATGTGCGGCCGGCGATCGATGGCCGAGGACGTCGTCCAGGACGCGTTCCTGTCGCTTTGGCGCAGCGGTGCCCGCTACGACCGCACGCGCGGTAGCGTGCGGTCCTGGGTGTTGCGGGTGGTGCACAACCGCGCGATCGACGCGTTCCGGCGCGAGACGGTCCGCTCCAGCCGCGACGTCCATGACGAGGGCGCGGCCGACCGCGTCGCCTCGGCTGAGCGGACAGAGATCGAGGCCGAGCGCCATGACGAGGCCCAGCAGGTCCGCGGCGCGCTCGACGAGCTGCCGGCGGACCAGCGCCAGGTGATCGAGCTGGCATTCTTCGGCGGCTTCAGCCACAGCCAGATCGCCGAGATGCTCAATCTCCCGGCCGGCACCGTCAAGGGACGGATGCGGCTTGGCCTGACAAAGATGCGGATCGCCCTCGGCGATCCGGAGGGGATCGTGTTATGACGAGCGTGAGAACATGAACCCGCCTGATCGCAGCTCAGACGCGCGCGCCTGCGGGGGCGACGTCGCAGCCTATGCACTCGGCGCGCTCGAGCCGGCCGAAGCGAAGGCGTTCGAGGCTCACCTCGAGACTTGCGCGGTCTGCCGCGACGAGCTGGCGGCGTTCCAGACGGTGGTCGACGTGCTGCCGATGAGCGCGCCCCAGCACGCCTCGCCGAGGCGCCTGCGCCGGCGTGTGATGTCGACCGTCCGCAGCGAGGCGCGCACGCGGGGCGACGACCGCGGCCGACCGATCTCGCTCAGGCGCCCAGCGCTCGCACTCGGCGCCGTGCTCGCGGTGATCGTCGTCACCGTCGCCGCGCTGACGCTCACCGGTGGGCAGCACACACGCGTGTACACAGCCCAGGTCGTGGGTTCGGGAGGGACCGCCGAGGTCACCGTGACCGGCAATCAGGCGCAGCTGGTCGTGCGTCACTTCCCGCCCCCGCCGGCCGGGAAGATCTACGAGGTTTGGCTCGCCCGCCGCGGCCAGGAGCCGACACCTACCGGCGCGCTATTCAGTGTCCCCGCCAGCGGCAACAGCAGCGTCGCGCTGCCGAGCGATCTGCGCGGCGTGCACCTCGTGATGGTCACGCCGGAGCCGGCGGGTGGGACCCGCGTCCCGACTCACGCGCCGATCATCACCGCCGCGCTCAGCTGACCCATGCGGAGCAGCTGAGCTGATCCGAACGCCCCCCGGCTCCGTAACAACTCACGGCCCGCAACGACTACCAACGGAGACCCGATGGTTGGACTCGAGAACCCGCTTCACATCGCGATCGTCCTGATCGTCGTCCTGCTCGTGTTCGGCGCCAAGCGCCTGCCCGAGATGGGCGCGTCGCTCGGGGAAGGAATACGTGGCTTCAGGCAGTCGCTGTCCGGCGAGCAGCCACGAGCCGAGATAGGTGGCGAACAGTCGACCGACGGGCCTTCCGTGGTCTGAAAACTCAGGCGCAGCCCGGCGGCTAACCCCCCTCTTCGGCGAGCACACGCTGCGCGATCGCGAGTGCGGCGTTCGCGGCGGGCACGCCCGCGTAGACCGCGGTGTGGAGCAGAACCTCGCCGATCTGCGCCTCCGAGAGGCCGTTGCGGCGCGCGGCGCGGATGTGCAGCTCGAGTTCGTGTTCGCGCCCGAGCGCGGTCAGCACCGCGAGCGTGATCATGCTGCGCGCCTGGCGGTCGAGCCCCGGACGGGTCCAGACCCCGCCCCACACGAAGCGGGTTATGAACTCCTGAAACGGAGCCGTCAGCTCGGTCGTGCGCTCGATCGCCCGGTCGACGTGCGCATCGCCCAGCACCTCTCGACGAACGGTCATGCCGGCTTCGAATTCGGGATCGCTCAAGTGCCTGCCTCCAGGTGGTCTTCGATCAGGTGGGTGATCTCGGGCGCACGCTCGACGCTCGCCAGGTGTGCGGCCGGGTCCAGCAGCTCAAACCTCGCCGCGCGAATCGCGGCCGCGATCGCGCGGCCGTGCTCGGGCGGGATCGACGGGTCCTGGGCGCCGCCAATCACGAGCGTCGGCGCGGTGACTGCCGGCAGGCCGGCCCGCAGGTCGAGCGTCGAGATCGCCTCGCAGCACGACGCGTAGCCCTCCGCCGCAGTCGTCGCGATCATCTCTCGGTAGTCGGCGACCAGGGTCGGATTCGCGGCCGCGAACGCTGCCGTGAACCACCGTCCGACGACCGCGTCGGCGACCACCTCGGGGGTGCCCGCGTCGCGCACGCTCGCGGCTCGCTCCGTCCAAGCCGACGGCGGCGGCAGTTGGGCGGCCGTGCAGATCAGGATCAGCTTCGTGATCCGGTGCGGGGCGTTGATCGCCAGCCACTGGCCGACCATCCCGCCAATCGACAGCCCGCAGTAGGCAGCCCGCTCGATCCCGAGCCGGTCTAGCAGCGCCAGCACGTCGCGGCCCAGATCGCCGATCTCATACGGACCCGGCGGCGCCGGCGAGCGACCGTGGCCGCGGTGATCGAACGCGACCGTGCGGATTCGCTGTGAGAGGGCCGATATCTGCGGCTCCCACATCGCCAGCGTCGTCCCGAGCGAGCCGCCGAGTGCGAGCATCGGGCCGTCGTCGGGGCCTGCGACGGCGTGGTTGAGCTCGACCGGCGTCATCGGCGATGGGCCGCGAGCGCGCGGTCGATCAACTCGTCGCAGGCCGCCAGCTGTTCGTCGTCGAGCCGGGCCGCGGCGCCGCTGGCCGCCAGCCGATCGAGGTTCGCTTGCATCCGCTCGGCGTCCACGTCGAGGCTCTCCAGCAGCTCACGACACCATGCTGCCGCCGCGCCCGTCAGGCCCAGCAACTCCGCGTAGGTCCCCCACTCCGCCTGCCATGCGCCCGCCGCGCGCTCGTGCTCCTGCTCCATGCACGCGAGCGCCGTCGCGACCAGCCCGGGCACGCGCTTGGAGCACGCGAGCGTCGACACCGCCGCGACCGGATTGTGCTTGTGCGCCATCGCGGTCGAGCCGCCACGGCCCGCTTCGGCATGCTCGGTGGCCTCGCCGACCTCCTGCTGAGCTAGCAGCGTCGCGTCGCGGGCGATCTTCGACAGCACGCCCGCCAAGGTCCCGAGGGCCGTCGCGAGCGCCGCCGGCGGCATCCTGACCGTGTGCTACGGCAGGACCGGCTCGGCGAGCCCCAGCTGCGTCGCCACGAGCGCGGCGACCGCCGGCGAGCGGGCGCCAACGGGACCGCCCATCTGCACCGCGAGCTCAGCGTCGCGTAGCTGCTTGAGCTGTCGGCGAGCGGCGTCGAGACCCACGAGCCAGGTCGCAGCCCGCAGCCCGAACGTGGTCGGCAGCGCCTGCTGGAGCAGGGTTCGCCCGACCATCGAGGTGTGCCGGTGCATATCGGCAAGCGCGCCCGCGGCACCCGCGGCCCGCGATAGGTCGGCGAGCAGCGGCATCAGCGCGCGCCGCGCGACCAGCATCAGCGCCGTGTCGAGGATGTCCTGACTGGTCGCGCCGAGGTGCACGTCGGCGGCGTACGGCTCGCCGACCGCGTTGCGCAGGGCCGCGACCAGCCCGACGACCGGCGTCGCGTGGTGCGCCGCCTGCCGGCCGAGCGCCACCACGTCGAAGTCCCGCGCGACGCAGGCGGCGGCGATTCGCTCAGCGCTTTCGAGGCCGATCAATCCCGCCTGCCCACACGCCCGCGCGAGCGCCGCCTCGACGTCGAGCATCGCCTGCAGCCATGCCTCGTCGGTCAGCTCGGAGACGATTTCGCCGCGCGCGTAGACGCCGGCGAACAGGACCGGCTCAGACGTCAAAGAAGACCGTCTCGCCGGGGCCCTGGAGCCGGATGTCGAATCGGTATCGGTCGCCGTCTGGCCGGGCGATCAACGTCTGGCGCCGGTCGGCGGGCACGGTGCCCAGCAGCGGATCGCTGTCGTTCGCGAGTTGATCGTCTGCGAAGTAGATCCTCGTCACGCACCGGTGCAGCATCCCGCGCGCGAACACCGACACGTCGATGTGCGGCGCCTGCAGGGCCCCGTTGTAGGCCGGCACCCGCCCCGGCTTGACGGTCACGATCTCAAAGCTGCCGTCGCCATCCTCGGCACCGCAGCGCCCAAACCCACGAAACCCATCAAGCCGCGACTGTTCACCGTAACCGTAGAGGTCGCGAAACCGCCCCTCAGGGTCGGCCTGCCAGGTCTCGATCAGATGATCGGGCACCGGCTCGCCGGCACCGTCATACACCATCCCGCCGATCTTGATCGCGCCCGGCGTCCCCGGCACGACAACATGCGGCCCCTCGGCCCACGGCAGCCCGATCGCGAAGTACGGGCCGACCGTTTGCGAAGGCGTCGTCTCAAAGATCAATGTGCCTCCTCAAACGGCGTCGCCGCCGGCCCGCGCAGGTAGATATCGAACTCGTATGCCGGCGCCCAATCCGGCCGCGTCGTGTGGATCGAAAACCGCGACACCATCCGCTGCCGCGCGCGATCGTCTGAGACCGATTTAAAGATCGGGTCATACGGGAAGAACGGGTCGCCGGGAAAGTACATCTGCGTTACCAGCCGCTGCACAAACGCCCGCCCCAGCAACGAGAAATGAATGTGCGCCGGCCGCCACGCGTTGTAGTGGTTGCCCCACGGGTAGGGCCCCGGCTTGATCGTCAAAAACTCATAGCGCCCCTGCTCATCGGTCACACAGCGCCCCGCCCCGGTGAAGTTCGGATCTAGCGGCGCCGGCCAACGATCCCACCGGTGCAGATAGCGACCCGCCGCGTTGGCCTGCCAGACCTCCACCAGCGTGCCGCGCAACGGCTTGCCCTCGGTATCAAACACCCGCCCCGAGACCGTGATCCGCTCGCCGATCGGCTCGCCCTCATGACCTGCAAGCAGATTGCTGTCGAGCTCAGACACCGCCCCGAGATCGCCCAGCTGCGGGCCCGTGATCTCCGTCACCATATGCGGGAGATACACAAGCCGCTCACGCGGATGACGCAGCGCAGTCGATTTATAAGGCGGGTAATCAAGCGGCGGCTGCGCCCCCGGCCCCTCCCGCAGGTAGCGCCGCGGCGTCTCAGCCACCG
Organism: Solirubrobacteraceae bacterium; assembly: GCA_052147875.1. Lineage (GTDB taxonomy): Bacteria > Actinomycetota > Thermoleophilia > Solirubrobacterales > Solirubrobacteraceae > Palsa-465. The sequence goes on from JBKQJQ010000373.1 coordinate 10,695, forward strand.
GATCGTAGATCACCCTGGGCTCAGTGGTCTGTTCGGTCATCGCGCCGCGCTCCTCACTCTGTTTGGCCTCACCTGCTCGTCAGCTCGCGCAACGCGTCGAGCTCGCGACTTGTGGGTGCCGGCGTTACGACCGGCTCGTCGACGATCCGCAGATCCCAGCCGGTCGCTTCCCGTGCCGACTCCCGGTCGCCGTCGTTGTGGATCTGCGTCAACGTCAGCTCCATCGTCTCTGGGTCCGGCTCCAGCACCCCGAGGTCGGTGATGACGGCAGTCGGACCGCGGCCGCGGAAGCCGAGTCGCTCGCGGTCGCCGGGCCCGTCACCGTGGCCGACGGTCGTCCGGAAGTCGAGCTCGGAGACCAGCGTCCGCTTCGTGTGTGGCGCTACAACTATCACCTCGTCGCAGCTCGATGCGATCTCTGGCGCACCGCCCGCGCCGGGCAGGCGCGTCCTCGGATGGTCGTAGTCGCCGATCACGGTCGAGTTCAGATTGCCAAAGCGGTCCACCTGGGCGGCACCGAGGAAGGCGACCTGGATCCGCCCAGGCCCGATCCAGTAGTTGAACATCTCGGGAACCGAGACGACGACGTCGGCCGTCTCGGCGAGCTCGCCGTCGCCGATCGAGAGCGGGATGTGAAACGGCTTGGCGCCGATCGTCCCCGACTCGTAGACCAGCACCAGGTCCGAGTTGTGCACCATGCGAGCCAGGATCGCAGCCGTGCTCGGTCGTCCGACGCCGATGAACACCGAGCGCGCGCGCTCGAGCATCCGCGCCGCGACGATCGTCTGGATCTCCCCGCGTGTCGCGGCGCTCATGCGGCTCCGGTGAGGCTCGGGTCAGTCGAGCTCAGCACGTGCTCGTCCATCCACTCCGTGAAGCGATCCCGGTCGCGGCTGATCTCGTCCCAGAGCCGGTAGAAGTCGTTGTCGCGCGACGTTATGCCGAGGCTGTACGACGGCTGCGAGCCGCCCGGCGCGGCCGCGACCGCGGTGATCACCCAGCCGGGAATGATCACCCCGCCGGGGCGAGGCTCGAGCCGCTCGACGACCCGCTCGACGGTCGCCAGCGAGCGGTCCGCCGCCAGGATGGCCTCCTTCTGGACACCGGGGATCCCCCACAGCTGGACGTTGCCGTCGCGGTCTGCCTCCTGAGCGTGGACGATCGCCACATCGGGCGCCAGCGCCGGAACCGCCGCCAGCCGCTCGCCGGTGAACGGGCACTCGATCGTCCGCACATTCGCGTGCCGGGCCAGATCCGTGCCGGCGTAGCCGCGCATGACCGCAAACGGCAGCCTTGCCGCGCCGGCGGCGTAGCGGTTGGCCATCCCCGCGTGGCTGTGCTCATCCAGCTCGATCGGACGCGGCCAGTCGTGTTCGATCGCGTCGCGGAACCGGTGCAGCGAGCCAACCCCGGGGTTACCGCCGTACGAGAACACCAGTCGGCGGGCAGCGCCCATCCCGATCATCTGGTCGTAAAGCACGTCGGGCGTCATCCGGATCAGCTCGAGCTCGCGCCGGCCCTGACGCAGCAGCTCATGCCCGGCCGCGAACGGGATCAGGTGCGTAAAACCCTCGAGCGCGACCGAATCACCGTCGGACACCAGCGACGCGAGCGCGTCGCGCAGTGTCATCAGCTCAGCCATCCCGTCGACCCGTCGTCACCGTGGCGAGACAGGATATTCGATCGCTGTGGGCGCACAGCGGTCAGGCTGTGCGCTTTGCGAACTCTGTTCGAATCGTCGGCGTAGGTTGACAATGCGATATAGATAAGTTAGCTTATCTAATAATGCTGCTTATCGTTCATGTGCTTCTGGTGGTGATCGCGGTCGCCGCGCTAGGGCTGCGGCCGAAGAGCAACCTGTCGACCGCGGTCGTCGCGCTCGCCGCCGTGACCGACGTCGCGCTTGGCGCCGCCCCAGGCCCCGTCGTGTCCGTGATCACACCGCTGATCGCATTCCTCGGCGCCGCCCTGACGCTGGCGGGATTCGTTCAGCGCTCGGGGCTCGCCGAGCGCGCGGCCTGCGTGCTCGCGGCGCAGGCCCGCGGCAGGTCGCTGATTTTGTACGTGCTCGTCTGTGCACTGTGCGCAGCGCTGACCGTCGCGATCTCGCTCGACGGGGCGGTCGTGCTGATGGTCCCGGTGCTGCTGGTCCTGACGCGGCGCTTTGACGCCCCGTTCGCGCCGCTGTTCCTGGGCGCGGTCGTGGTCGCCAACGCGGCCTCGATCGCGGTCCCGCAGGGGAACCCGACCAACCTCGTGATCATCAGCCGACTCGGCCTGTCGTCGACCGCGTTCGTCGAGCACATGCTGGCCCCCGGGCTGGCCGCCGCCGCGATCTGCGCAGCCGGCGTCGCGCTTTGGGAGCGCCGCGCACTCGCCGCGCCGCTGCGGGCGGCGACGCAGCCATCGTCACCGCTGTCGCGCGACGAATGGCACGCGGTCGTCTCACTCGCGTTCGCGGCGGTCGTCGCTTCCGTTGCACCGCTGGCCGGGATCGCACCCTGGTGGCCGTTTGCGGGCGCCGTCGCGGTCGCGCTTGCCGCGCGTCGTGAGCGACCGCAGCTGATCGTCCCGTGGCGCGTGACCATGCAGGTCGGGGGGCTGCTGGTCGCGACCTCGGCGCTTGGCCTCACCGTCCATGCCCCCAGCGTCGTCAGCCTGCCAGCGCTGCTGGCGGTCGCCGCGGCGCTCGGCGCAGCCGCCGCGGTCGCCAACAACCTGCCGGTCAGCGTTTGCGCGACCGGCCTGCTGACAGCCGGCGCGCCGGCATATGCCGCCTCGGTCGGGCTCGCGATCGGCTCGCTTGCGACGCCCCAGGGGTCGGTCGCAACCCTGATCGCATCGCAGCTCGCGGGTCCTTGCGCGCCGCGCGTCCAGGTCCGCAAGCTCGCGCCACTGGCGATTGCCGGACTGCTGGCGGCGACGCTGCTGCTGCGCGCGACGCTGTGACAGTGCACCGGTGGAACGCACCGACCTGTGAGATATCGACGTTGATATTCCCCCGTCGGTATCCCGGGCGAGCTCCGAGATGCCTCCGCGTCAGGACTCCTGGATGTGATCCGCCTCGCGCGGCCCCGGGAACGGGCGCGTGAGGCAGAACTCGAGCAGCGTCGACTCGGGCACGCCCTCGACGCCGGGGGTGTCTGACGCCTCGCCGCGGGTATGCGGGTCGTCCGCGTAGCCTCCGACCTCGACCGAATGCTGGGGCGTCCGGTACCCCGAGATGCCGATCAGGTGCAGCTTCAGCGCCTTGCCTAGCTGATCCAACCGGGCGACGATGACCGGCTCCTGGTTGACTTGGTAGGTCGTCCCAGGCGCCGGGAAGGAGCCGTACTCGCCGCCGTGCCGCACGAACGGCGTGTTCGCTCACCCGCCCGGTGGCGCCACCGCGCCGCCCGAGGCGAGCGTCTGTGCGGCCGCGGCACGGGCATCAAGGACCGCCGCCTCGTGCACCGGCGTCCGCTGCAGGCCCTCGAGCCGTCGGCGGCGGGGTCTCGTAGTCGGCGCGTGGCTGGGCAGCCAGCGCCGACAGTTCCCTGGCCCAAGCCGCGCGCTGCTGCGCGAGCCGCCGTCGGGCGGCGTACAGCTGGTCGTCGACTGCCGACAGCAGCTGCTCCTGGATGGTGACGCTCTGCTCGATCGCCGTCAGCCGCGCCTGCAGCGAGCTGATCGTCCCCTCGAATCCCGCGATCCGGGTGTTCTCGCCTCGGATCTCGGACCGCAGCTGCTCCGAGCGCTGCTGGCCGGCCTGATAGCGGCTCGTCAGGTCAGCCGTACCGCCGGTCGCGAACACTGCCAAACTCACAGCTGTCAGCAGGAATAGGAAGGTTATGCGGCGAATCACGAGTTTGCGGATGACCGTCGCGATGGCAGGCCCGTGTGCTGGCTCACCGGCGCCTGCAGGACGCCGCATAGCCGAGCCGCGAACCTAGCAAGCGGCCCCGAGCGGGACCGATAAAGCCAATCACTGCAGCGAAAATTGCATACGCCGCGTTCAGCGCCCGCGCCGGCCCCAGCGTTCCGCGTTCAGCGCCCGCGCAGGTGGAAGATGTCGATCGTGCTCGTGCCGGAGCTGTCGTGGTAGCTGCCGGTCGGCAGGATGATCCGCCCGCCGACGACGATCGGACTGTCCCAGTGTCCCCGCGGGACCACCATCGAGCGCAGCACCGCGCCGCTGGCCGGCGCCCGCACAAGCAGCCTGCCGTCGATCTCGTCGTACACAAAGAGCAGCCCGCCGGCGATCACTGGGCTGGTCGCCGGAGTCGAGTCCTCCCACACGGTCCGCAGCCGCGGATGCCGGCCGCCGGTCAGCGCGTACGCACCGGTGCCGGAATCATCACCGACGAACACCAGCACGCGCCCTCCGTTGTCCCAGACCGCGGGTTGGGTCAGCACCTCGCCGCCGCCCGGGCTCGAGGTCTGGGCAAGCTGCCCACCGAGCCGCCTGCCAGCCGGCCCCCGGGTCCCATCCAGCCGCGCGAGGTTCAGCAGGTGCAGGATGCCGTCCTTGCCGCTCTGGATCGCCATCCGCAGGCCGCCGTAGGTCGGCAGCAGCGCCGGCGAGGTGCTGCCGACGTCGGTGTCGGAGTTGTCGAGCGCCAGCTCATTGGTCGGCGTCCAGTTGTGCAGCAGCCGACTCGCGTCGGGCGACAACTCGAGCACGCTGTCGCCCCAGTTGATCGAGCCGTTGAAGGGACCGTTGCCGGTCGCGACCAGGATCCTGTGGTTGCCGGGCTCGATCACCGCGCCCGCCCGGCCCCAGATCGCGTTGTCGCCCTGCGTGTTCGTGTACGGGCAGGAGCTGGCGCGGATGATCCGGTGGCGGTTCGAGCACTCAGTGTTCCAGACGTGCGCGATCCGCCCGCTCGACCGGTAGATCGTGACCACATGGCCGTCGTAGGGCGGGATGTCCCCGTCGTAGCCACCGGTCACGACAACCAGATACGGGCCGCTGATGTTGAGCGCCGACGCGATCTTCTCGTGCACCGGGTCGAACGTCACCCGGCGCGACCAGACCTGATGGCCGGTCGCGACGGACAGCTTGTGGACGACGCCGTCGGGACTGGCCGAGTACAGGTATCGACGATCGGGATCGACGACCGGCGTCGAGGTCGTCACCTGCGGGTTGCCCGGCGAGGCGTTGACGCCTCGCGGCACGAACTCCCACAAGCGGGTGCCGGTCGCGGGGTCGATCGCGACTGTCTTGCCGTAGGAGGTCGTGACCGCGATCAGATCACGGACCCTCCCGTCGACGTCGACGTTGCTGAGCTCGACCGCGGACGAGTCGGCGATCCCGTTGATCTCCACCGTGCGGAGCGTCAGCTGGCCGAGATTCGAAGCCGTGATCCCGGTCTCGGACGGGCCGACGCCGTTGCGCTGGGAGTCGTAGTCGAACGTCAGCCAGTCGCCCGGCGCGACCACAGCACTGGCGTGCCCGATCGCAGTCGTGGTCGACGCGCTCGCCGCCGTGTGGCCGCCGCACGCGACAGCTACCGCGGCGCACAGAACCGCCGGTGCACTAAAACCCCACCTCATTTAGGTGCATGCTAACCGCAGCCTCAGACCGTCCACCCCGCTTCGATTTCGCAAGGTCGGATCAAGTGCAGCGTTTTCGCCAGTACGATCGCCTGCAATCCAGGCTCGCCGAGGATCACTGCTGACATGCGCTTCTCGATCGCACGTACGCTCAGTCTCGCGCTGACGGTGCTGACGATCGTGCTCGTGATCGTCGCCGGAATCGGCGTTGCGAGTCTCTACCGCGCCCGCCAGCGCTACGAGCGGACGCTGGCCCAGACCTCACAGATCTCGACCGCCGTGGCCAACCTGACCAGCGCCGGGATCGCCGAGGCGGAGGTGCTACGCGACGCCGGCGGCCCGGCGGCGCCCGCCGAGCGGCACAGTGCGGTCGACTCATACAACGCCGCCGCTGCGGTCGCGACCAGCGTCGCCCGAGGCGATCCGACGAGCGAGCGGCTGGTCGCAGCCCAGATCGCATCCCAGGCGCACGCTCGGCGGCTTGCAGGAAACGGCCGGCTGGCGACGACAGCCGCCGGGAGCGGCGCGCTGGCACAGGCAACGACGATCGCCGCCGCCAACCAGGCGCGCCAGCAGAAGCTCGAGCGCCAGGCGAGCAGCCGCGCCCAGTCACAATCTCATAAGGCGATCACGCTCGTGATCGTGGCCGGCGCGCTGGCGCTGGCCGGTGCGCTCGCACTGATCATCGCGCTCGTGCGATCGATGCGCCGCCCGCTCGACGAGCTGGTCGAAGCGACCCGCGGGCTCGCTGGCGGTGATCTGTCTCGCAGGGTGCGCCCGGCCGGCCCGCGCGAACTGCGCGACCTCGGCGTCGCGTTCAACGCGATGGGTGACGACCTCGCCGGCGCGCAGGGGAGGATCGAAGACGAGCGCCACCGCCTGGCCGTGACGATCGAGAGCCTGGGCGACGCGCTGATCGTCACCGAGCCAGGATCGAATTTGATCGCGACCACCAACCCCCGCGCGGCCGAGCTCGTGCCTGAGCTAAA